>JANNYO010000025.1:0-10684 GCA_031410115.1 Rhodanobacteraceae bacterium
TTCGCACTGAGCCTAGACTGGTTAACGAAGCCAAAGTCAGCCTGCAAGATCCATCCGCACAACTCACGGCACCGAAGCTCCCGGCAAGCGTAAGCGGCGCAAAATCCACCGGTGCTCAGCCCAGTGGCCCAAGCTTTAGCCGCCAACAGCTGATGACCCACAGCGATGGCTTGATTTCTGATTTGTTTGGCCCGGCGTTTGAAAGTCAGGATCAGTATTTGCGGCAAGTGCGCATGCCCAAGCCGCCGATGCTGCTTGCTGATCGCGTGTTGGGCTTGCGTGCTAGTCCATCCAGTATGGGTTTGGGGGTTATTTGGACGGCGACTGATGTCGGTAGCCAAAGCTGGTATTTGCATCAAAGCTATATGCCAGCGGGGGTGCTAATTGAAGCCGGGCAGGCCGATTTGATGTTAATTTCCTATCTAGGTGTGGACGCGCATAACCAGGGCGAGCGTGTCTATCGATTGTTAGGTTGCGAGCTAACCTATCACGGTGATCTACCGCGCACGGGCGACACGCTAAATTTTGAAATCTGCCTGGATGGGCACGCGGCGCAGGCTGATGTGCGGCTGATATTCTTCCACTATGCGTGCACAAATACTGACCTGCAAAGCAATACGCGCAAACAGTTGTCGGTGCGCAATGGTCAAGCTGGGTTTTTCACAGACGCTGAATTGGCGGCGTCGGCGGGTTGTTTATGGGCGCCAGAAACGCAAACGATCGAGGCGCAGCCCACACTTGATGCAGTTGCAGTTGACTGCCCATTGCAAAGCCTAACGCGCGCGCAGATCGAGGCTTTTGCCGACGGCGCGTTGCATACCTGCTTTGGCGCCGGGTTTGAGCGTGCGCAAACCCATACGCGCAGCCCGTGCATTGCGCGTGGCGATGCTGCAACGCCGACGCTATTGCTGGATCGCGTTACGGTTTTGCAATTGCATGGCGGGCCCTGGCAGCGCGGTTATTTGCGTGCGGAGCTAGATATTTATCCGGCGCGATGGTTTTTTGAGGGCCATTTCAAGAATGACCCGTGTATGCCCGGCACACTGATGTTTGATGCCTGCCTGCAAGCGATGGCGATTTATCTAGCCGCCTGCGGCTACACCTTAAAACGCGATGGCTGGCGCTTTCAGCCGGTGCCCGAGTTAAATTATGCGCTACAGTGTCGGGGCCAAGTTACGCCACAATCAAAAATATTAGTTACCGAAGTATTTGTCGAAGAACGCAGCGCCGGGCCGCTGCCGACGATTTATGCAGACCTGCTGTGCACTGTTGATGGACTGAAAGCTTTCCATGCCCGCCGCGTGGCGCTACAGCTGGTGCCTGATTGGCCGCTGCAAGCGCTGCCGTCAACCGTTGAGCGCACGCCCAGCCCCGTCATTGACGGCTTCGTTTTTGATGAAAATAGCCTTGCTGCCTGTGCGTTGGGTAAGCCATCGGCTGCTTTTGGACCGATGTATTCCCGCTTTGACGGCCCGATGCGGGTGGCGCGTTTGCCCAGCCCACCGTATCTTTTCATCAGCCGAATAAAAGAAATTCACGGTGCGATTGGCGTGCTGAAGGCGGGCGCGAAAGTGGTGGCGGAATATGACGTGCCGTACGATGTTTGGTACCTAACTGAAAACGGTACGCGGCATATGCCTTTTGCAGTTTTGCTAGAAGCCGCGCTACAGCCCTGCGGCTGGCTGTCAAGTTACGTCGGCTCGGCACTCAGTGTTGACGAAGAAGTTGGCTTTCGCAATTTAGACGGCGAAGGCACGGTATTAGCTGAGCTAGCGGCTAACGCCGGCACCCTATGCACTGAGGTTGAGCTGACCGCAGTTTCCGCTTCCGCCGGCATGATTATCGAAACCTTTGCCGTGCGCTGCAGTTTGGCTGGCAAAGAGGTCTATCGTTTGCGTACGGTGTTTGGCTTTTTTCCGCCCGAAGCGCTTGCGGCACAGGCGGGCTTGGCCATATCGGAGGCGCAGCGCGAATTGTTCGAGCGCCAAAGTAATCTCCAGATTGATTTGGCTATTGCGCCAGCGGCATTTTTTCGCGTTTCCTGCCTGCGCCTAGCCGGCCCTATGCTGCGCATGATTGATCGTATTGAAGGCGTTTGGCCGCATGCCGGTAAGGCCGGCCTTGGCCAAATTCGCACAGTGAAAGACGTCAATATCGATGAGTGGTTTTTCAAAGCGCACTTCTTTCAAGATCCGGTGCAGCCTGGGTCATTGGGGTTGGAAGCGATGCTGCAAACCCTGCAGTGCTTTGTCATACAGCAAAACCTTAGCCACCAGATTGAATCACCCCGGTTCCAAACCCTTGCACTCGGGCAGGCGCATCAGTGGAAGTATCGCGGGCAGGTTTTGCCGGGCCACAAGCGTGTGCACACGACCTTGGAAATAACTGAGCTGCGGCGCGAGGAGACGGGGATGTTGGTGCTCGCAAGCGCGAGTTTGTGGGCGGACGGGCAGCGTATTTATGAGGCAACAGGCTTGGCGGTGCGGGTGTTGGGTGGCGGGTACTAAAAAAGTACGTCAATGCTAAGCTTCGGCCTATGCTTTCGTTGTTATCCGTCCGTTTTTATGCCAACCACAACCAGCGCGAACCGGCACGCATGCTTGAAAGCAATTCCAATCCAAAGGCTTATCACTCAAGTTCGCGTCGCCCAGATCGCCGAAATTTATGCGCAAGTGCCCAGCGATCAAACGAGTTGGCTGTCCGCATCCGAACAAGCGCGTTTTTCCCGGTTAAAAGTTCCGAGTCGGATGCAGGCCTATGTGAGCGGGCATTGGCTAACTAGACAAATTTTGAGCGCTCAATTTGGCGGCGCGCCTCAGCATTGGCGGTTGGAGGAACGCATGAATTTGCCGCCTGCGGTTATTGCAGCGCCGGTAGAAATGGTGCCAATTGAGCTGTCGATCAGCCACAGCGGTGACTGGATTGCCTGCGCGATTTCTGATGCGGCGATTGGCATCGACATCGAGCAGCGCCAAGACAGGGCAGGGCTGCTGCGCTTTCAAGAGCTGCTGTTGGCCGTTGGCGAAGCCCCTGATACCGTGAATTTGGACGAACTGCTGCTGCGCTGGGTGGCGAAGGAAGCCTGGATCAAACGCCACCACGGTAGTGCACTGCCTGAGCAGCTGAAGGCGCTTGAATTGCACCCGGCAAATGCGAATACCGCGAATGTGCAGATCATCAGCACGGCGTGCTTTCATTTAGCGATGAGCGCAATACGCCCGGTGCCCATTGACTTTGCGCCCACTAGCTTAACGACGCAGCGCTATTTTCTATGCCGCGCCAATGCTGGCACACGATCGGCAAGTCTAGCCACTGCGCTTGCAGCTCGGCCAGGCTGATTTCAGCGACGCAGGGCCGCGCACCAGCGCTCAATCTGGCACTGGACAACAGCCGTGCGGTCATTGCAACGGCTGGCGTGGCGGGAACATTCGGCCCGACGCCAGCGGATGCTTGCAGCGTCCAAGTTGCAAGATGCGCTGCGCGGGCATGGTTTTTTCCGCGTAATTGCACGTGCATCGCACCAACATCCGAGCCGTAATTTTCAAACCACGTGCTAGCACGCTGCAATGGTTTTGCAAGGTGCGCCAGATTCGGAATCAGCTTATAGCGGCGCAACCACGCCAAGGCATAGAGGCCAAAATGCAGCAGCGGATGTTCTAAACCGGCACCAAAACGCACGCTTTGTACACCCGGAAATCGAGGCGGCAGTAAAGTAATGTCAGGCACATCACAATCGACCAACCAGCGCGTGCCGGCGGGTTTTGCGTAGTGAAACCGCCGTAGCCCAAGCCAGCCCCGTGCGGTCATCCATTTGCCGCCGCGCCAATTGGGTATGGCGGCGCCCACATAGCTTAAAATCGCCGCCACCGTTGCCAAGCCGCGTTCGGTGCGATTGCCGGGGCTGATGCCCACATCGATGGCATCCAGCTGGGCAAACTCTTTTGTTAATTCACTAATCACCGCCGAACTGATCGCAGGCACGCTGCTGGCACCGCTAAGCACCAGTACATTCGCTGCCCGCGCGGCATGGTCAAGTGCGGCAATACCGCTGACGAATTCCCGGCTGTCGGCTAAGTCGACATAGTGCGCACCGCAGGCAATCGCAGCTTCGGCGACGTGATAGCGCTGCGCCTGAAACGGCCCGGCGCTGTGAATCACTAAATCGATCTGCAGCGCCGCAAGCTTAGCGGCAAAACCGTTGTGTCCGTGATCCTGTGCTAGCGCATGCCAATTTTGCTGGATCGTGCATGGCATTGCCAAAATCTGGGCGACGCAAGCCTGCGCTTTTTTTTCATCTCGGCCCACCACCCAGATTTCGAGCGACATGTTTTGATTGGCCGAGCTAGGCTCGGCACGCAGCCGACGTATGCCCATACATACGTGGCGTCCAAAAAGGCCGTAACCACCCAGCACGAGTATTCGTAAATTCAATTTTCTGGCGTGTCCGCAAGTGGAGACTTGTCTGCCGTGTCGCTTGCGCGAGACTTCGCCGGGGAATCCAGCATAAAAATGCGCGCGATCACGCCGGTGGCTGCGGCAAAAGAAAAGTGCGTGGATACATTTGCTAAACCGCCAGTGCTCAGGCGCTGCCAAAGCGCAGCATCTTGATAGGCGCGCACTAGGGCTGTGGCAAACGCGGCTGGCGAATCGCCGATCAACACGTCCAAGCCATCACTGCAATGCATACCTTCAACCGCCGCACCGGTGGCGATTACCGGCAGGCCGTGCGCCATCGCCATATTGACTTTGCCTTTTACGCCAGCGCCGTAGCGCAGGGGCGCGATGCTTAACCGTGCGCTGGCTAAAAGCGGATCAATATCGGCGACAAAGCCATGCACGACGACAAAATCACACGCCAAGGCGGCAATTTCCGGCGGCGTATTGCTGCCGACCAAATGCAGCACAAACTCTGGCAACAGTTCCGCCGGCAACGCTGCACGTGCAAGCGGTAGTACCTCGCGCACAAACCAAAGTGCGGCGTCAACATTGGGCGGATGCTGAAACCCACCGACAAACAGCATGCCACTGCGCGCGGCAAAATCATTGGCGCAGCCGGGCACGTCATGGATATTTGATAAAATTTCGACGCGCGCCAGTGGCGCAATTTCTTTTAGCAGCGCCTGTTCAATGGGGGACACCACCAGGGTCAAATCGCACGCCGCAATCACCGCTAATTCCGCCGCGCGGGTTTTTAGCGCCGCTTTGGCTAACGTTAAGTCGCCAGCTAATTCCGCCTGCCGCTGTTCGCGCAAGAAGTGTAGGTCTACCGTGTCAAAAATGAGCCGTGCGCGGCGGCAGTGTTCGCGCACAAGGCCGATCAGCGGTGCGGCAATGTAATGGCGCGAAAGCAGCACGGCGTCAAAGCGCGCGCCGTTTTCTGCCAGCCATGTGGGTTCGCTGGACAAATAAGGGTGGTACAACACCTGCACACCCAGTGCCTGTAGCTTTTCTGCATAGCCCGCGTGATAGTGCCGGCCCTCGCAAAAGAATGTTACCGCACAGCCTGCGTTCACCAATATAGTTAGTAAATTAATCATCCGCAGGGAGCCAGAATCTTGATCTGGCATCGGCGTAACCGCATCGACGATGAGCACAAATTTTGCCGCGCGGTGCTGACTTGCAATGGCAATCGGTGTTTTTGGCGGCGGCGCCGGATGGCTTTTTAGCACCTCAGACCAGCGCGCTAAAAACTTCTGTTGATTGATCACTTGATAGCGCTTAATACCAGTGCTTAGATCTGTGCCACTGCTGATGCCCTCAAAATGAACCACGCGACTGCTCGGCTGTACGTAACATTTTAGTCCGGCTTGCCGGACTTTAAAGGCTAAGTCGGTATCCTCGTAATAGGCTGGGGTGTACAAAGTATCGAAGCCGCCAAACTGATCAAACAGCGACTTACGCAGCGCAATCGCAGCGCCGGAGCAGTAGTCTACTTCGCGCACAAAACCATACTGCGGATCGTTTGGATCGGCGAAACGCCCATAGTTCCAGCCCGAGCCATCGCTAAAAATAATGCCGCCCGATTCCTGTAGCCGGCCATCTGGATAAACCAATTGCGCGCCCACAAGCCCGGCATCGGCGCGCGCACTAAAACTGGTAATCAGCGCGTCCAGCCAGCCCGCTTGCACCGCCGTATCGTTGTTTAAAAAGACTAAAAAATGGCCGTTAGCCGCTGCCGCGCCAGCGTTGCATGCGCCAATAAAACCCAAATTTTGCACATTTTTTAGCGCGCGTATGCCGCTGATTTCATTGAGGTTTTCCCAAGTTTCATCGGTTGAGCAATCATCGACCACAATAATTTCGACGCGCAAGGTGCTGACGTTGGCGCTCAAGCTACGTAGGCAAGTGTCGGTGTAGTGGAATTTGTTGTAAACCGGAATAATGATCGAAACATCAACTACCGCAGTCGCCAAATGGTCTGGCAACACCGTGCCGTTGACCAGGTAGGCGGAAAATTGCTTAGGCACATCGGGCAGCAGCAGTGTGACCGGATGCAGTAGCGGTGAATCAGTGCGCCAAAGGCGTGCCCATGTCGCAGTTAGGCCGCGCGTACGCAGGCTGCTAAGCCCACGCCGAACCCGCGTTTTTGCCCGGCGCAGCTGAAAGCTTAAGCGGTTGACGAACGCGTGTGTCGCGCGCATCAGCACGCGCAGGGGCCGGGTCAGTTTCCAGCTGGAGCTCTGCAATATTTGCCTATAGTCTTCGCGCGCAAGCGCTAACTCTTGATCAAGTGCAGCGTGCGCATTGGCGAGCTGATGGAAGCCCGCTTCGCTTTTAGCCTGCTGCGTTTCACTCTGCGCCAACTGATCCTGCAGTCCGGTAATGAGGTTTTTCAAATGTTCAAGATCGGCAATATGCGCAGCGTTTTGCGCGCTCGCTTGCAGCATAAGCGCGTCCACTTGCGCAACTAAAGACTGCGCCCATTGCGTGCGCTCTGCTAACAGTTCGGTGGTTTTTCGGCCCCACTCGCCGCGCTTAATTGCCTCGGTTTGCAGCGCTGAAAAACGCGCATGCGCCATCGTCAGTTCGGCGCGCACTCGCGAAGTATTTGATTGCAGTAATGCAACTGCGGTGGCCTGATTTAAATCGAGCATTGCTACCGGCAGAATTTTTCCGCGCGCGTGGATTCCAGACCAAACCTGCGTGTAAAGCTGCGCCTGTTGCGCGGGTGTGGGCTCTGCGCGCGCGGCCAGTTGCGCACGAACCACTGCCAACCGTTCTGGCTTTAACCGCAGTGCGCGCAACGCCTCGATTAGGCTTGCCGGCCCCGCTGCGCAGAGAAAACCATCCACGCCCTCGGTGATGCGCTCTGCCAATGCGCCGGTTTGGGTTGCCAACACTGGCACGCCCAAGCTGCGCATCTCGCTCAAACTATAGCTAAAGGTTTCCGCCACCGTGCGCGGCAGCAGCGCCAAATCCGGTGCCAGCTGCGCGATTAACTGTGGTAAATCCTGCATGCGATAGTCCGGAATCACGTCGATACCGGCCTGCGCGTAAAACGCCAGGGCGCCAGTGGCTGGCCCTAACAAAATCAAATCTGCGTGTTCAAGCAATTGTGGCAAACACTGCAAAAGCAGCTCGCCACCTTTGCCACCCGCGATTCGGCCGGGCACAAGCACGCTTAACTTTGCGTCCGTTCGGGCTGAGCGCTTTTTTGCGTCCGCTAGTGGCGTTGCAAACAACCTAGGCCATGGCGCCAGCCCATGACCGATCACATGTGCTGGCAATTGTGCCAACGCTGGTGCCAGGCGCGTAAAATTGCCGAGCGCACTCTGACTCGGCGCAATCAGCGTGACGTTCGCCGCCAATAGTGCCGCTTCATATTCAGCGCGAAGACTTGCCCACGACGCTGGCGTTTGACTTGCAAATGGCTCGGTATGCCGCGCGTCAAGTGCTAATTCCGCGCTGTCAAAACGCCGCTGTAAATCACCAAAATCGCAGTGCAGTTTCGGCCAGATTGGAAAGTAATCATGCAACACCAAAGCCGTTGGCAGGCCGGTTTTCAGCACATCTAAACTGTGCCCAATTAATGAGGAAACTAATAAGACATTAATTCGATAGCAAGATTGCAGCTGCGCCAAAATAGAGCTGTAGCCTGCATGCAACGAACTCAGCGCTGCAATCGCCGGTGTGATCGGCGCACGGTAAAGTTCAAGCGCGTCCGTTGGATCGAGGAGCTTGAGCTCAGTGCCAAATCGCGCCGACGCATGCACACCTGTGGGCAGTAGCCACAGATGCCGATAGCGTGTGTCGGCTGCGGCATAATCACGGGCAAATCGTTCAACACCACCACCCCAGCTATGCAGCGCATGCAGCAAGCGTGGCCTGGAATCTTGCAATAGCGAGCTACGCTGCCCGGCGTCCAACGCGGTTTTCAACTGATCACACAAACCGTACCAGGGCAGCTCTGGCTCTGTTGGCGCGGACGATGCCAAATCTAGCTCGTGCGCGCTTGCGACAAACATTCCGCCGTAAAGCGCAGTGCGGGTCGCTGTGCCGGCGGCAAATGCGCGCCGTTGTGCAGCGGGAATCAACACGACCGGCGCATCCGTAAAATCTGCCGAATAGCAGTTGGTCGGTGAAAATGCGTAGAGCAAGGCATCGATATCGCTTGCAGAACCCACTAAATGGCTGCCCGCTCGCAGCGGTTTCAGGACGTCGCAAAATGGCGCAAGCACGTGATCGGGCGCGTTTGCCGATGCGGTCAGCAGGCGTTCTAACCAGCGGTTTGGTAACAGGCAACGTGCCGCCACTTTGACTAACGTTGCATTCTGTGGAGGGTCATCTTTGGAACCCAGCCAACGAACCGGCAGGTTAAGCGCGCCTGCGCGCTGTTGTGCATGCGCTAACGCCGCGTGGTCAAGGATCAGCAGACAAATTAGGCCGTCGGTTTGTGCAGCGGGTGTAGTTGGGTTCGTAGTCAAGCAATTATTTTTAGCGTACAGGTCACCCCGGCAGGCCGCGAAGTGTAATCCAGCCCCGCTTTGAAACTGAATCAGTACCGCGAATTTCGCGACAAATGCCGGATTGGTCAGCAAATCGCCCGCACCGAGTTGGTATTTGCAAGGGTTTGATTGCGCATAATCCAGCGCTATACCTTCAGGTGCGCCCCCAACATGTGGTTTTGGCTTCGACGACTCATCGGTTTTAGCTTTGGCTTTGGTCTAGGTTTCGTGCTGCCGTGGCTGGTGTATTTGGATCAGGTGATTCAGGCGCGCTTTGATTTATCGACGCCCGCAATTCCTAGCCGCGTCTATGCCCGGCCGCTGGTTTTACAGTCGGGCGAGCTTTCATTAGCGGCGCTCAAGGCTGAATTGCTGCTGCTGCGCTACGTTAGTGACGCAAAAGCGGGCGCGCCGGGAAGTTTTAGTCAGGCGGGCTCAAGCTTTTTGGTCAACGTGCGTTCCTTTGCCTTTGAGGATGGCATGCAGCGGGCGCGGCGCGTGCTGCTGCGTTTTGAAGATGCGCGGCTAGTGGCGGTGAAAGATGCTGACAGCAGCGCAGTTTTGCTCAGTTGGCGACTTGATCCAGTCAAAATTGCGACGCTGTTTAGCGATGGCAAAAACTCAGCCGAGCGATTGCCGATGCCGATTGAGCAAATGCCGCCGCTGCTGGTGGCCGGATTGCAGGCGGTGGAAGATCGCAATTTCAAGAGCCACTACGGCGTTGATCCGCTTGGATTGCTGCGCGCAGTTTGGGCAAATTTACGCGGCGGCGGCTTGCATCAGGGCGGCTCAACCTTGACCCAGCAGCTGGTGAAAAATACGCTGTTAACACCGGCGCAAACGATCGAGCGCAAGTTGAAAGAAATGGGCCTTGCCATTTTATTGGAGCGCCGTTTTGATAAAAAAACCATTCTTGAGGCTTATCTCAACCGCGTGGTTTTGGGGCAGTCTGGCGACCAGCCAATTCAAGGTTTTCCGGCTGCCGCTGAGTTTTATTTTGGCCGCAATTTAGAGGATTTGAAGCCGCAGGATATTGCGATGCTGGTGGGGCTGTTGAAAGCCACGAGCTCCTACGACCCCAGGCGTAATCCTGAGAACGCCACCCGAAGGCGTGCGATCGTGCTTGGGCAGTTTTTGGAGACGGGTTTGATCGATGCGGGTACGTTTGAGATCGCGAAAACTGCGCCGCTCAACGTGATCGCCAAAGCGGTTGCCGCACGCGAGCGTTATCCGGCGTTCGTCGCCCTGGTGCGGGCGCAGATTGCGCGCAGTTACGATGCCCAGGCGCTGACCAGTCAGGGCTTGAGTGTGCTCACCACGCTCGATGCGCAGGCACAAGAGCGCGCCGAGGCGGCGCTGATCACCAGCCTCAATGCCATCGATCCACCGGCAAAAGGCGGTGCCTTGCAGGGTGCAATGGTGCTGACCGAAAACGCCACGGGTGAAATTGTCGCGATGGTAGGCGGACGTGATCCGCGCACCAGCAATTTTAACCACGCCATCGACGCGCGGCGCCCGGTAGGTTCCTTATTAAAGCCGTTTGTGTATCTATTGGCGCTGTCTGATCCGGCACACTACGCGCTCGGCAGTACGATTTCGGATGCGCCACTCGACATAAAGCTTAGCAGTAACAAAGGCGGGGGCAACCAGCGCTGGCGGCCGCAAAATTACGATCGCATCAGCCACGGCGACGTACTGCTGATTGACGCACTGGCAAAATCCTATAATTTGGCTGCGGC
>JANNYO010000026.1:0-10836 GCA_031410115.1 Rhodanobacteraceae bacterium
GGTGCCGGCGCGGCACGTGTTCTTTGCGTATTCGATTTCGACGCTGACATCTAGGTCGTGAATTTCGGCGGCATTACTCATCTGCGTGCTCCGGCTGTGGCTTGTAAGTTCACTAAGTATACAAGGTGCGGAGCCTAACGAGAAGTAGCTTTAACAAAATAATATAAGCCTATGATTTTATTCTATTTGTGTCGGAAAGTGATCCGGCCCTTGCTTAAATCGTAAGGTGTCATCTCTACTTTGACCTTGTCGCCGGTCAAAATTCGGATGTAGTTTTTGCGCATACGTCCGGAAATGTGGGCAGTAATAATGTGGCCGTTTTCGAGCTTTACGCGAAACATCGTATTCGGTAAGGTTTCGTCAACGACGCCTTCCATTTCAATTTGATCGTCTTTTGGCATGTGCAATCGGTCTATGGGTAGAGGGCGCGGAGTCTGCCTAAATTCGCGCTAGAAAGCTTGTATTTACAAGGTGGACGTGTTTCGCGGTTGCACAGTTTTCAGCATTAAGTGTGTCCTTCACTTGCGTGCAACGGCGTGCGCGCTAGTTTGTCGCTTTATTTTTTTTAGGAAATACGATGAAAACTGCATTGATTACCGGCGCTCGCGGTGGCGTTGCCCAAGCATTGGCAGCCAAATTGCGCGCGGCTGGATATCGCTTGGCATTGGTTAGCCGTGATCCCACCGATATCGCTTCGGACGCATCCGATGTGGTGATTCAAGCGGATGTAGCGACCCAGGCCGGCGCGCAGCTCGCGGTTAAATCATCAGCAGACGCATTTGGCGCGCCGCCCAGCGCGTTTGCACACTGCGCCGGTTCGACCGTGATTGCGCCGTTAGCCCGCACCAAAGAGGAGCAATACCGCGCCTGCATGGCGGCGAATGTTGACAGCGCTTTTTTCTGCGCGCAGGCCTATTTGTCGGCGTTGAGCGAGGCGAAACAGGCCGGCGCGGTGGTGCTGTTTTCCTCGGTGGTAGCGGGTATGGGGGTGAGTAATCACGCGGCGATTGCGGCGGCGAAAGGCGCGATTGAAGCCCTGACGCGATCCCTCGCAGCTGACTACGCGGGCTTGGGCGTGCGGATAAATTGTGTCGCGCCGGGTTTGATGCGCTCACCGATGACGGCACGCATGTTGGGTTCAGAGGCTGCAGAAAAACAAATTGCCGCACAATATCCGTTGGGTTTTTTTGGTGATGCCAGCGACGGCGCGGACGCTGCGGCATTTTTGTTAAGCGATCAGGCGCGCTGGATTACCGGCCAAATTTTGCATTTAGACGGTGGCTTCTCCGCCATTCGCCCCTACGTCAAAGCTTGAAATGAGCGCAATCGTCTGGTTTCGCCGCGATCTGCGTCTAAACGATCACGCTGCACTCAGCGCGGCGGTGGCCACTGGTTTACCGATCACTGCCGTTTATATTCATGCGGCAAATGAAGCCGGCAGTTGGAAAATCGGCGGCGCGAGCTCGGCGTGGCTTTTAAAAAGTCTCATCAGCCTAGATCAAAGTTTACGGAAAATCGGCGCTAAGCTGTTGATTCGGCGCGGGAAAAGTGCCGAAGTGTTGGCGAATTTAGTCACGGAAGTTGCCGCGACCCACGTTTTTTGGCACCGCTTGTATGAAGCGGATGCGGTCCAGCGCGACACGGACATCAAAACTAAGCTGAAATCCCAGGGTGTCGTCGTTGCAAGCTTTCCAGGACATTTATTGAACGAGCCCTGGGCATTTAAAACCGGTGCTGGCGATGTCTATCGGGTGTTTACGCCGTATTGGCGAAATGCAATGACGCGTTTGGCGCCAAGCTCGCCGCTCGCTGCGCCAAGCCAAATCACACAGGCACGCAATCGCGTCGGTGAAATACCCGCCGGGCTTGAGCCGGCCGCGCTAAAACTGCAGTCGAAAATCCCCTGGGACAGCGCGTTTTGGGCGCATCCGAAACCGGGATCAGTGACCGGAGATTTTCATCCTGGGCAAGCGGGTGCGATGGATGCACTCGAGGTGTTTTGTGATGGCGCACTTGCGCACTACACCCAGGCGCGTGATCGGCCGGATCAAATCGGTACCAGTCGCATGGGCCCGCATTTGCACTTTGGTGAAATCAGCGTCAATCAAATCGCGCATCGTTTTGCCACCGACGCACGGACGCAATCTGCGGCGTTAAAGCCACACGCGGATTTTTACCTGCGCGAATTGGGCTGGCGCGATTTTTCGCATCAGCTGCTATTTCATTTTCCGCACACCGCGACCCAGCCGCTCAATGTCAAGTTTGCAGCTTTCCCGTGGGCGGACCCAAACAGCGATGGCGGCAGCAAATTGCGCGCGTGGCAGCAGGGCCGTACCGGCATTCCTATTGTCGACGCTGGCATGCGTGAGCTCTACCTAACCGGCTGGATGCACAATCGTGTGCGCATGATTGTCGCAAGTTTCCTAACCAAGAATTTGCGCTACCACTGGCTGCATGGCGCGCGCTGGTTTTGGGATACCTTATTGGACGCCGATCTTGCTAGCAACACGCAAGGCTGGCTGTGGTCCGCCGGCACCGGCGCCGACGCGGCACCCTACTTTCGTATTTTCAACCCGGTGACGCAGGGCGAAAAATTTGACGCCCATGGCGATTACGTGCGTAAATTTATTCCCGAATTGGCGCATTTACCCAATAAAGTTATCCATCAGCCGTGGACTATGGGTGGCGTGAAAGCCTATCCAGCACCGATCGTAGATTTAAAAATTTCGCGAGATGCAGCGCTTTCTGCGTTTGCCACTTTGAAATTAAATTTGACCGCATGAATCTTGCCGCGCTGCTTTGGGGCGTTTTATTTAGCTCAATCGGATTGGGCTATTTTATGTATGGCAAAAGTCAAACACGCGTGCTTTTGCTGGTCACAGGCGTGCTGTTGATGATGTATCCGTATTTCGTCAGCGGCGGCTGGGCAACGTTTTTAGTCGGCGCGCTGCTGACCGCCTCGCCTTGGCTTGCGCGCCGTTTTTTTTAGCGGCGCGCCCGGTTTAAAAGTCTCGCCGGAAGGCGACACGGAAAAAAGTCTCGCCGGAAGGCGACACGGAAAAATGCGTCGCGTTCGACTTAAAAACTGATGAACATCCCGCCATTCACCGGAATATTCGCGCCGGTGATAAAGCCTGCGTCTTCGGCGACTAAGAAATCGACCGTGCGGGCGATTTCGCTTGGCTCACCGATACGTCCAACCGGAATGGTGGCAATGATTTGCTCGCGCACGGCTTCTGGAATCGACATCACCATCGCCGTTCGGCAATACCCTGGCGACACGCTATTGACGGTAACCCCTTTGCGCGCGACTTCTTTCGCCAGCGCCATGGTGAAGCCGTGGATGCCCGCTTTGCTCGCGGAATAGTTGGTTTGACCAAATTGCCCGGTCGAACCGTTGACCGAGCTGATATTGACGATGCGGCCAAAGCCGCGCTCGCACATGCCGTCGATAAACTGGCGGGTGACGTTGAACGCGCCGTCTAAATTCACCCGCAAAACATCCATCCAGGCTTGTGCCGGCATCTTGCGAAAGGTCATGTCTTTGGTGATGCCAGCGGCGTTCACGACTATATCGACCGCACCGTGCGCGGCGAGCACGCGCGCGCCGAATTCGGCGCAGGCATCAAAATCGGCCACATTGATCGCCTCGAATACAATTTTGTCGCCAAATTCTGCCACTTCACGTTTGAATTCTTCCACGCGATCGGCCCGTGCGGCTAAATCAGCGGCGATCACTTTGATGCCTTTCGCTGCCAATGCCTTGCAAATTGCGGTGCCTAAGCCACCGATTCCACCTGTAACGACTGCTGTGCGCATGAAAAGCTCCGATTGAATCCAATAAAGGCCGGAACCTTACACATTTTTGTGCAGCGCGTCATGTTCAATGGTCAATGTAATTGGCTTTTCTCGTAAATTCATGCGGCGCTGCGGCAATTCATGCTTTTGTTTTTTTTGGATGGTCGGCAACGGCCGGCACGCCAAGCGTTTGCCTTTCGTTTGATCGTGCCTGAGCACACGGGGATCTGGGGTTAGCGCCTTGAGTTTTCCCAAGCTGCTACCATTTAACAACAAACACCTCAGCCCGAGCAAAAGCCATGTCGATCCAACTTACCCCCGCTGCATTGGCCCGCGTGCAGCAATTTACCGCAAGCGACGATGCGGCATTGGGCTTGCGCTTTGGCGTCAAAAAAGTTGGCTGCTCGGGCTGGGCATATATTGTAGATGTCGCAAAAACCACGTCGGCTGAGGACAGCATTTTTGAGCAAGACGGCGTCAAGGTATATGTCGATGCAAAATCACTTGCCGTTGTGCAGGACACGCAGATTGATTTTCAACGCCAAGGCTTAAATTCCACCTTTGTCTTCAACAATCCAAATATGACGGGCGAATGTGGCTGCGGTGAAAGTTTTTCGGTAGACCGCGCGGCGATTTAAATTTAGCCAGCAATTTTAGTGTCTGCGCCGCTCTCCCGCTTCGCTGTTTTGAAACGTGCTGGCTACTTGCTCGGCGTTATTTGGCTCAGTTTTGGCGCCGCATTATTTGCGTTAGCGCTATGTGATGCGATTTTACGCGTGGTGTTAAAACCAGCGAAATCCGCGCGCGTAGATGCCAGTGCCGTCGCTATTGCGCGTGAAAAAATGCTGGCAAACGGCGCAGACCGAGGCTACTGGGCCGAGCATGATGCCGCGCGCGAAACCGAGTGGCGCCCATACGTTTATTTTCGTCGCAAACCTTATGTGGGCAGGCTAATCCATGTGGATGCAAACGGCTTTCGCGCGACTGTTAATCCGCCGCCGGCCGCGCATCAACAAACTTTGTGGCTGTTCGGCGGCTCTACTGTTTGGGGCACCGGCGTAAGCGATGCCAACACGCTGGCGTCGCAGCTTGCAAAAAGCGCCGCTGGCGGCGCG
This sequence comes from Rhodanobacteraceae bacterium, assembly GCA_031410115.1. Taxonomy (GTDB): domain Bacteria; phylum Pseudomonadota; class Gammaproteobacteria; order Xanthomonadales; family SZUA-5; genus JANNYA01. Next base: position 4,914 of record JANNYO010000026.1, read on the forward strand.
CAGGTTTTAAATTTCGGTGAAACCGGCTACGTCAGCGCGCAATCGCAGCTATCGTTCATGGCAGGTTTGCGCTGCGGTGATGGCGCACGGCCGAACGCAGCGATTTTTATTGATGGCGTAAACGATGTTTATGCCGCCTTGCAGTCAGGCGTTGCTGGGCAGCCGCAAAATGAAAGTAATCGCGCCGCCGAATTTAACGCCACGCGTAGCGTTGGCAGTTTTGCAGGCGCGCTGATCGAACGGCTGCAGGGCGTGCAGCGATTGCGCGAACGCATCAATGGCACGCCGCTTGAAGCTAGTGTTGCTGACTTAGGCGAGCGCGTGGCGCAGAATTTTTTAGCGCAGGCTGAGCAAACCCGAGCGATCGCCGCCGCGCAGGGCGTCGCCGTGCTTTTTGTCTGGCAGCCGACCGTGTTTGATAAGGCGATTCCCAGCGCGGATGAACAAAGCGTGATCGGTACCAGCTTGCTGCGCCACCGCGACTTGCAGCTAGCGACCACGCGCGCGCTGAAAGCAAAGCTGCTGATATCGCCGCGCGCTGACGTGCTGGTTTTGGATAGCTTGTTTGAGCAAAACAACCGCCCGATTTTTATTGATTTTGCCCACACCGGCGCTGTTGGCAACGCGATTTTAGCGGCGCGGCTGTGGCGTGAGGTGCAAGGACTTATTAGCCCGGTCAATAGCGAAAAGAACGCAGGCAGCTGCCGTGATCGGCCTCTGTCGCACTGAAGTTAGCTAGTGTGAAACTTGTTTTTCGTAGCGATTTTCGCCCGTTCCAATGTGCCAGACCTAAAAAACACTCAAACCCGTGCGTTCGACAAAAAGTTTCAGCGCTTCCACACCCACGCACGAGTTGCCGGAGGCTTCCAGTTCGGGCGAAAAAACCGCGATCACCAGCTTGCCGGGTACCACCGCAACGATGCCACCGCCGACGCCACTTTTTGCCGGCAGGCCGACTTGATAGGCGAACTCACCGACGGCATCGTACAGGCCGCAGGTCAGCATCAGCGCGTTGATGCGTCGGGTTTGTAGTGGGCTGGTGATCACGGAACCGGTGTTTGGATGGATGCCGCGATTGGCCAAAAAAAGCGCGGCCTTGGCGAGTTCAGCGCTACTCATGGCGATCGCACACTGATGAAAATAGGCGTCCAATACATCCTCGACTTGCCCGTCTAGTACGCCAAAACTTTTCATAAAATGCGCCAGTGCGGCATTGCGATGCCCTGTTTGCGCCTCGCTTTTTGCCACCGCGTGATCGAACTGCACGGCGCGCCCGCAAAGCTCGCTCATAAAGCGCAGCAGGGCGCCGCGCGCGTTCGCCGAGTGCGCGGTCAGCTGATCTGCCACTGCAAGTGCACCGGCATTGATAAACGGATTGCGCGGCACGCCGTGCTCGTGTTCCAGCTGGATCAGGGAGTTAAATTTATTGCCGGAGGGCTCGCGTCCGACGTGTTCCCAGAGGCTTTCGCCAATATCGCGCAGGGCCAATGCTAAGGTAAAAATTTTGCTGACGCTTTGGATCGAGAACAGCGTGTGGGCATCGCCGGCATTGGCGTAAACGCCATCCACGGTGGCGACGCTGATGCCAAACAGTTTGGGATTGACGCTGGCTAAAGCGGGAATGTAGCTGGCAACTTTGCCGCGCCCGAACGCAAGTTGGGCATCAACATGGATTTGGTCAACCAGCGTTTGCCAGTCGGTGGCGGCGGTGTTTGCCGTGGTGAACGAACCCGCGATGTTCTCTATTGCCGACATTTGCCGGCTTTACAGTGCCGCAACAAAAACGGCCGCCAGCGCTTCCATACCGGCTAAATCTTGTGTGTCAAAGCGGTTGACGGTGGGCGAATCAACGTCCCACACGCCGATCAAACCATCATTTTGAAATAGCGGCACCACGATCTCAGAATTGCTCGCACTGTCGCAGGCGATGTGGCCGGGAAAGGCATGTACGTCCGGCACCAGTTGAGAAGTGCGCGTCGCCGCTGCGGTGCCACAGACGCCTTTGCCGATGGCAATGCGCACGCACGCGGGTTTGCCTTGGAATGGACCAACGACCAACTCGGTGCCGTCGAAAAAATAAAAACCGGCCCAGTTCAAATCCGGTACCGCGTGATAAATCAGTGCGGCAAAGTTCGCCGCTTTCGCGATGCGATCGGGTTCATCGGCAAGCAGTGATCGTGCTTGGCCGACCAATTCAAGATAAAGCTCGGGCTTGCTCAATGTGGCTAAGTTGACACTGAGGTTTGACATTTTGAACATGGGTTTCCTGCGGATTTAGGGAAGTTGGAAAGTATAGATGGGCTGGGCTATTTTAAACCGACGTCAAGGCCGCGAGAATACGCCGTGGTAATCTGGGTCAGCTGTCAACCCCGTTTTTAGATCGCACCACATACTCCGCCACGATGCATCGACGAAGGCTACGTCACCCCGGCGCACGCCGGGGCCCATGAATCCTGAGGGCGTACGCGCAAAGTTTGCCGCGCGCTCAAATTTGCTGCTCTTGACGTGTTGACACAAAACGCAAATTCGCTTGTTGCAAAGCCATTGCAATTAGGCTGCGAACCACTCTTGGGCCCCGGCTTTCGCCGGGGTGACGGGAGCTGCATAGACAAATCTGGTTGGGTGAGTCTCGCCGGGAGGCGATACGGCAGAACGAGTCTCGCCGGGAGGCGATACGGCAGAGAGAGTCTCGCCGGAAGGCGATACGGCAGAGAGAGTCTCGCCGGAAGGCGATACGGCAGAACGCGTCTCGCGATGAGCGACACGGCAAAAATGAGTCATTAAATCGCTCGTCAAAGTCATCAACCAACCGGCACAAATAGCCAGTTCACCAGGTGAAAAAAGATCGGTGCAGAAAACAAAATCGAATCGACGCGATCGAGTACGCCGCCATGTCCGCTGATCATATGGCCCCAGTCTTTGACGCCAAAATCGCGTTTGATCGCGCTCATCACCAGCCCGCCGAAAAAGCCCAGCAGGGTGATTAGCAGCGCCATCAGCCCAGCTTGAAGATGGCTAAACGGCGTCAACCACGACAGCGATGCGCCCATGATCGATGCACTAGCAACCCCGCCAATCAGGCCTTCCCAGGTTTTCGATGGCGATAGCGTCGGCGCGAGTTTGCGCCCGACGAAAACTTTGCCACCGAGTAATTTTCCCCAGATGTATTGCAAAACGTCCGAGGCCTGCACCACCAAAATCAGAAACGCAATGAGATAGATTTGCCGCCCCGCATCGGAAAACCCAGGTATCTGCAAATTTAATAAAGCGGGCACATGCGACAGCCCATAAATCGAAAGCATCATTGCCCACTGCACTACCGCGACCCGTTCCAAAAAGCGCGTGGTGTCTTGGCGCAGCGCCGAAATGATTGGCACCAACAGAAAGCCATACACCGGAATCATCACGCTGGAAAAGCCATACCAGCCGCTCCACACCAGCCAGAATTGCAGCGGCAGGGCAACATAAAAAACCATCGCCAGAGTCAAATGATCGGCGCGCCGGGTGTAGGTGAGCGTGACGAATTCGCGCAGCACCTGCAGCGCGAGAAAGAAGAACAGAATCGTTACGCCCACTTTTCCAGCGGCCAAACTAATGCCCAACAGCAGCGTCATCAGCCACCACGCATTGATGCGATCCGCCAAATTGTCAATGACGCCATGGGCTTTGCCACGTGCCACGGCGCGATGCAAAATAAAGGCAATCAGGCTGGCGCTCATTAAAACGCTTAAGCACAAAATAATTAGCCACCTACCGGGATCAGTCGTGGTGTCGCCGGCAAATAGGCTGGATAGGCGCATTGTTAGTTCACTCATTTGCGTGCCCCTAATGATTCAATAGACAGTTTGAGTTTGGTTTGCAAATGAGTATCGTTTTTAGGCGAAAAATACGCTGGAAACCGTTCGTGCTGAGCCAGTCGAAGCATGTAGCAGCATGCTTCGAGATGCGTTTTGGCTTTGTCAGTATTTATCCAGCGCTGCCCTTCGACAGGCTCAGGGCGAACGGTACGTTTGACGATAGTTTCAAACATACATCGGCCGGGTCGATAGGCTCAGCATTGCCTCGCGCGCCCGGTTTAAAAACTGCGCCTTGTCCTCAGTTGCCGCAAGCTGGATCGGTGCGCCGAAACGCACGGTGCATAGCAACGGCAAAGGAATCAGTTCGCCCTTGGGCATCACCCGATGCAGGTTATCAATCCAGGCGGGAATCAGTTGTAAATCAGGGGATGCATGTGCCAGATGGAAAAGGCCAGATTTCAGCGCCAAAAGCGGCTCGTCAGTTAAATTGCGCGTGCCTTCGGGAAATAAAATAAGGGAATCGCCCTGTGCCAACGCCGCCTGCATTTGCAAGATCGGCGCATCCTGATCGCCACCGCGCGCCGCCGGATCGCGCTCAATTAGCACCGCGTTGAGCACCTTGGTGGCAATCAAGCGACGCAGCCAAGTGGCGCGCCAATATTCCGCACCGGCAACCGGGCGCGTGTGGGCGCGTAGGCTCAGTGGCAACACGGTCCAGAGCAGGGCGAAATCGCCATGGCTGCGGTGATTGGCAAAATACACGCAGGGCTTAAGGCCGGCCGGTTGCGATGCATCAACATCATCCCAAACCGCGCGCGCGCCGGTGATGATCTTGGAAAAGCCAATCATCGCCAGCTTCAGCAGGAAAGCTAAAAACGTTTCAAACATGCACAATCCTGCGGTTCGCGCGTTGACGCGCCTTAAGTTGAAGCTTACGCCATGATAGATCCGATTCTAGCGCCGAATAAAGAAGCGTCCCGCCGGCCACTTGCCAGCCGCTCTAACTCGATTGCCATCCGTATTGCCGCAGCCCTTGCGCGCAGCGCGATTACGCGGAATCAAATCTCGCTGCTGAGCATGGTGTTTGCTTTGTTAGGTGCCGTACTTTTACTAAAACCAACGCCGCTCAACCTAATCGCGGCGGCGGTATGCATCCAGCTGCGCCTGCTGTGTAATTTGCTCGACGGCATGGTGGCGATGGAGGGCGGCAAAGCCAGCGCCGTGGGCGCGCTTTACAACGACGTACCCGATCGCATCGCCGACCCGCTGTTGATCGTCGCCGCTGGTTACGCTTGCGGCTACCCAGAGTTGGGCTGGCTGGCCAGTTTGCTCGCGGTGCTGACCGCCTACATTCGCCTGCTCGGCGCGTCCGTCGGCTTGGCCCAAGATTTTCGCGGCCCAATGGCAAAGCCACAGCGCATGGCGGTATTGACGTTAGCGTGTTTTGCTGGTGCTGCTGAGCTGCATTGGCGTCACAGCCTGCACGCCATCACCGCAGCGGTCAGCGTGATTGCGCTGGGTGCACTGGTGACCTGTGGCAATCGGCTTTGGGTCATGGCGGCGGCGTTGAAGCGGGGTGCGAAAGTGAGTTAGTTGGCTATTTTGCCGAAACGCTCACCGTCATCCCCGCACCGGCAAATGCTGAGCAACATTCGCCGTCAACTGCCCAATAAAGCCGTCAAATTTATCCAATAAACCAGCGATATGAGGGTTCGCGCCATCCAGCTGCATGAGCGCCGCACACGTTGCCTCAAAGGTTGAAAGCTGATCGGTGCGATGCGCTTTGCGGATACGGTAGTTTGAAGACATGTCCGTCAGACCCAAACGCGGCAGGCTTTGTAGCGGCGAATTGAGCGCCAGCATTTTCCGGCTTTTGCGCCAAGTGCCGTCGATGACGACCAAACGCAAAAGCTCCGGCTGAGCCAATTGCGCGGGCGTCAAAATCGCAACTGGCGGCGCTTCTCGCGCGCTGTTGGGATACAGTAAAACCGCCTGTTTTTTGCCAGAGCCCGCCTCGAACGGCGCTGTTAAAAGCAGATTGAGCTGATCTGCATCAAACACCTCGCCAGTCACGATTTTGCTGCCAGCGATACACAAGGCCAGTAGCCGCGCGCTGCCTTTGACGT
>JANNYO010000027.1:0-7118 GCA_031410115.1 Rhodanobacteraceae bacterium
CACAAATTTGAGCCGCGCGCGTAGACGTTCGTCAATAGTGATCGAGTCGTCACCGGCAGCTGCACCCAATCGCTCAGGTTACTGCTTTTTAAGATATGCCCGCGCTCGCCCACTGCCACAGCGCCGCTGTCGGTCGCTACGATGTCAGTAAACAGCGCTTTCGTGACAATTATTGCGTCTAAAATTTCTGCGTCAGCAAGCACCGGGTCATACGCGGCCGCACAAAAAGCAATCGGCGAAAACAACAGACACACTGCGCGCGGCAAAGTCCATTGGAGAATATTTTTGAACATATGGAGAACTCCACAAACAACAATTTCAAGATTAGAGAAACTAAAAACAATCGCGCGACTAAAACAAGGTAAAAAAAAGGGGCGCAACTGTTACAACAGCTGCGCCCCTCCAAAAACAAATGTCTAGCGTGTTCCGCGTGTACGCAAAGCTTGTGGCGAAAAGTTATCAGGCGTTGTTACAAACGAAAAGTCATTCACTGGGTCATTATTATCTAAACCATTTGCAATATAGCGTCCAGACTTCAAGTCATAATGAACTTCAACAGTGGACCAAATTAAAGGCTGCTCATAGTAATTGATAGTATGGGCCTCCGAAACGCGCCATAGAGCACCAGCGGCGTCATAATGGTCAGTCGCAAGGATTTGCCAGCTGTCTTCGTCAACATAAAAAGTGCGGCGCTTATTAATATGGCGCTGACCTGCTCTCAACGTTGCCTCTACTACCCACACTCTATGTAACTCATAGCGCAAGTAGTTGGCGTTCAAATGTCCGGGTTTGACCAAATCATTGAAGTTCATGTTCCCAGCATGGGCTTTGTATGAGTTGTAAGGCAGCAAATACTCAGCCTTGCCAACTAACTTCCAATCATACCGATCCATTGCACCATTAAACATATCGGCCATATCGTTGGTTCTTAAACCATCCGATGCGGTACCAGGATTATCATAGCCTACATTCGGCGCCTTCCGAACGCGACGCTGGCCAGGATTATAAACCCATGCCTGCCTAGGTGTGACCGCTTGATTTAACGATTCGTGCACCAACAGCGCATTACCCGCTAAGCGCGCGGGCGATTCGACAAGTTGGAAGAAGTAGTTCAAAACATTATTGATATCTTTAATGGTGTTGCCCTGTTTCCAGTACAAACCCAAAGACTCTTCGCGGATGCGAATCAAGGTGAACTGTCCGGTTGCCGTCGGCGTTACTTGACTGTTGTAACGCTTGGAAGCCAGTCCCTTACTTTTCATCTTGTGATTCCAGATGACTTCCGCACCGTTTTGCGGAATTGGAAATGGAATCCCTTCGGCAACGTCTGTCACACCATCTGATGCACCGACCAATTTCCCGGTCAACGCGTTCTTTTTGGACATTTCATACATACGTGGTGAAAATGCGCCGCTGCGGTGCGTTGGGTACACCGGCATAGTGAAATCGCGATATTTAGCGAACATGGCTAGCTCGCCAGCGGTCAGCTTGGCTTTGTAAGTAGCCAGATTTGCCGCGGTAATAATGTAGAGTGGCTTGTCGGCCGCGTAAGGATCCGCGTGGCGCATACCCGCTTTGTAGCCAGCGATAGGCTTGGAAATACCGCCATCCCAAGCCGGAATCGTACCCTCTTTGTTTCCAGCTTTTTCCCCACCGATCGGCGTCAAATCCACGCCGAGCCGATTCGCCTGCGCTGCTGGCACAGCCGCTTGCGTTAAACCAGTGGCTAATGCGAAAGCAAGTGCAACGGATAGTTTGAAAATTTTCATATCAGATCCTTAATTATTGCTCGATTTGCTCAAAGTACATTCTTACTGCCACTGATGAAGGTGATCCAACGAACCCCCGACACCAGCAGCAGCGCTGCTAAAACGCGTATCTAGCCGATACCGCAACAAAATCCCGGTCGCTAACCAAATTGAAAATCCCAGCACCATAAAAACGAGTATAGGAAAGATCGCCCGACCACTGGTTCAAGTAGTTCGCTTCCACACCCAAGGTCAGCGATTTTCGACCTTCGACAAAGTTTCCGCCTGGGCCAGGGGTTGTGCCCTGAACATCATGGTTGAAGGCAAATCGTGGGCTGACAGTAAACGCGGACCCGGCAAAGTTGTTGTAATCAGCGCGTGCGGCTAAACGATAGCCCCAAGAGAATGGCGTTGCAAAGCCATCAATTTGCCGGATTGGATTTCGACTGTTGCCGCTGGTGAAATCAGCGCCGCCGCCGGTATCAGTGCCATCGCCGTTGTAGCGCAGCACGCTTGGATCTGGCAAATCCCATACTTTGGTAAAGCCAAATTCGGCGACAGCAGCAATTTGATCGGCTGAAATAAAGTTCTCAGGACCAAACACTTTCGTAGTGGTGAATTGCAATTGCGACACTTCGTGGCGATTCCAACCTGGAACCGCGTCGCCCGGGCGGACATTGCCGTACTGGCTGTAAAAACGATTGAATGGCGCTGGAAGCACGGCGTTCAACGGGCTTAACGCTGCAAATAGCAGTTCGACGTCATCAATCTGATACGGCTGATTCGGCCGATAGCTCAATTCGCCTTGAACTGCAATTCCGGATTCTTCTAAGGTGGTGTTGAACGACAAGCCATACAGGTGAATGCTGCTTGGATATTCAATGAAATAGCGCGCTGAGTTGGCAGCACCACTGGTCACCGCGATACCGCTGGCGAATGGCAAACGGCTGTGGTAGTTCAAATAGAACAAGCCGAACTCGGTGTTGTTTAAGTTGGGCGCAAAATACCGAAACGCCAAACCGTACTGACCTTTGTCACTTGGGTAACGATCTTCAAGACGTCGCACAGCTGTTGTGCAAGACAATCCCGCCCCAACGTCACGCGCATTGATTGCGCCTGGACGAAAGCATGCGTCGAAATCGAGCGGTTCGTCGGTCGTACCAAAGCCAAGCATTACGTATCGGGCACCGAGCGACCCAAAGTCGTTGGTGCTAAAATACGTACCTGAGGGTTCGGGCTCAGTTTGCTCAAACTCGAGCATGTAGAGCGCCTCCATCGAGAAATTTTCGTTGAAGCTTAGACTGCCCCAAACCATATCAATCGGCAAAAATGCTTCTTTCAGTTCAGCGCCAGCAATACGTAATTTTGAGAGATCGATTGGGTTGACGACGTTAATGCCGTTCTGTAGGAACGTACTTTCGCCCCAGCTAACCACTTGGCGACCTAGACGCACGGACGCGTCGTAATCGCCCATACCAAAATTATAGAAAGCAAAGGCATCGAGCAACAAAACGTCCTTGCCGACTTTGGTTTTTGCAATTTCGCTTAAATCGTCGCGTTTTTGATTTTCGAAATCATAAAATCCAGTCCAGCGCACCAGGCCGCCAAAGTCTGGGCCATAATTAAAGCCAAACTCTTGCGTAATTTTAGCTGTGTTCGCGAATGGCTCACCCTTCTCATAATTTAAATTGCCATCATCACCGTTTACCGAGAAGCGGCCAGGAGCCGCACGCTGCGCGGCGTTGGACTGGCCTGCAAGCGGAACAATTCCCAGCCCCTGGCATAAGGAAATATTGCACTTTCCGACTAGGTTTGGATCGCGCTCTTGCACGCGCACCGACACCCCATACGAAAGCGTGGTGTCGACGTTGACACTGAAGTCGCCGTTTTCATATTTGTAGGCAAATGCGCCGGAAGCGATGCAGCTGCTCAGTGCGGTTGCCAACAAAGTACGGGCAACTAAACGTTGGCTTTTTTGCGTGGGCCGTTGATTAGATATTTTCATCATGGTTGGTCCTTAATCGCGCTTAGTTGGTTCGGATGACGGAGGTGTTGGTAACCTGCACGGCGGCACCACCGGAGGCGACCATTGATGCCATCTGTGTTTGCATTTCCACCGTGGTTGCGCCGTCTTTCGCAGGACTTAACAGCGAACCGTGATCACCCTTGATAAAGCGGACAATGCCCTTGATACCGGTTGCGCTTTGCGTCGTTGCGGTAATCGTGCTCAATCCCATCGTTGCGACCAAAGGTTCGGTTCCCGATAGCGGCGCCCCTGGAACCGTATTTGGAATCACCGCGTCAGGGCAACCGTTAGCTGGCGCTGCAGCGCTGGTTAGCGCACAACTTGGGTCAGATGCTGGAAGCGTGCCGACAACTTCGTGGAACAAGATGCGATCAGTTGCACCTAGACTTTTCGCCCAATTGAGCGGATCACCCGAATCGATGACGGTTTGCGTGACCAGGAAATATTGATCGAAGCTCGATGTTCCGGGCGTTAGGCCTGCACCTGCTGCCAGGCCAGCGCGAATGCGCGGACCAAAGCTTGGTGAACCATTGAGTAGTTGCGCTATGGCACCGCCACCGACACTCAACACACCTACGTTCACCGTACTTTCTAGTGCCATTGCCGGAATCAAGTTGATGGTGCCCAAAGATTGGCCGGTATAAGCAATTTTTGTGACGTCAAAATCTGGCAGTGCATCGCCATCAATATCCATCACTGATAGATTCTTAACTAATTGCAGCAAGTCGGCTTGCGCTTGACGGTTGTTGTCACGCGAGGTGAGCAAGCTACCCAAGTTGATAAAATGCGTGCCTGAAGTGTCCGGAATTTGGTCTGGAACTGGCGCGCCGGTTGTGTTGTTGACTAGATCCACATCGAAAGTGCGCTCATTCGAAATTGGCCCAAACGGCGTGCCTTTGATATAGAACGGACTGGCGCTACCGACGCCGTGTAGCGGCTGGTCAATTGCTATGACCGCATAGCCAATGCTGGCGTAAGTCGTTGAAATCGCCAGCATATCAGTGCGATTGCGGGTAATGCCGTGATTGAAAATCACCACCGGCCAACCGGTTGCGGGCTTGACGCGAGTCGACGCCTCATTTGGAATCGTCATCAAAACAGGCACGTTTTGTATTGAATTACGCACCGGCGTTGGGTTGGCGTAACTTAAGTTCGTTGAAGTCGGATCAATTTCAGGATTTGCACCCGCTCTGGCTCGCCAGAAACCAGTTAATACAGCGGTCGGTGGGCTGACCGCTGTCCCCGCCGCAGAACCTTCCGGTGCAACACCTGGCGCGGTCAAATAGTAAGCAACAGGGGTGATACCAATGTAAACGTCGGCTGTGGCAGGCAGGCCCAAACCGAGTGCGCCGGTATTAAGAGGTGTTTTGACAATCGTCGATGCACGCGCGGTCGCGAGAGCACGAACAACGCTTAAAACTGGGGTTACGCTTTGTGTGGTTGCGGACCAGCTCAAAATAATGTCGTCGCGAACCACGCCACGGCTCACTGCAAGCGTTTCCTGCGCGTTAACCAATTGACGGACTGGCTCCAGCGCACATGCGTTTGCCACCGGCAAAAGCGGGTCTGTACTGGTTGCGTTGAACGTCGCTGGCACGCAGCTGCCATTGACCAGCGTTGCGGTGCGTTTTGCGATGAAGTACGTCGTATCTGGGGTTGCATCGTTACCGGCTAAATCTTTGATACCTTTGGTTAAAACCACCATGTAGGTTTTCAAAGACAACGCGCGGGTTGCCAGATTCAACGTTGTTGCTTCCAAAGCTTTCGTTGGAATCAGTGCAAGCCGGATTCCAGTCTTACCGTTGTTTTGCGGTGCCGTTGCAGTGACTTCCGTACTGCGGCCAATGGCCGTAACGTAGTCTACATTCGGCGCAAGCTCGCGAACTACGGCGATTACGCCGATGCTCGCAGGCGACTGCCGAGTCACTTCGAAAAATCGCACGGTTTGCCCAGCGATGACCGTCGCTGGATCAATTGCCGCAGAGAACGTTGTAGACCATGGCGTATTTGTGCCGAACCCGTCCATGGCGCTTAGAGCCACTGCGGGATCACCGGTGTTTGCTGGATTGGCTACCGGAGGATTCAATGTGCCATCGAGCGAACCAACAAAAAGCAGATTGTTCGGGAATGGCACTAAGCCGAGCTCCGAATTAAATTGCGCAGTGATCACACCGGTAACATTTGAACCGCCGGTGTTGGTTGGAGGTGTGGTGCCCACGGATGGGCTGTTTGTACCTGAAGAACAGGCGGCGAGCATCGCGGTTGCGATTGCGGCGGATAAAATCTTGAACGACTGCATGTACGCCTTCCTTTAGCGGCATGGGTGACATCGCTGATTTAGCCAGAGCTTACAATTCAACGCAACAGAAATTTATCGAAAACCCAGCATGAGTTTGCGGCACAGGCGTTTACTGAAGCGATCGACGCACACAGCAAAAAGGCCGTGCAAATTTCGCACGGCCCTTTGATTTGTATGGCTATCGACCGCAGGTTCTGAGCTACGTCGCCGCCATCAGCGCCTTCGCGGTATCCAACATGCGGTTGCTAAAACCCCATTCGTTGTCATACCAGGAACACACTTTTACAAGCGTGCCGCCCATCACCTTGGTCAGGGTGCTGTCGTATATAGACGAATGGGGGTTGTGATTGAAATCAACGCTGACCAGTGGCTTTTTATTCGATGCCAAAATGCCTTTCATACGGCCCTCAGCGGCGGCAAGCACGAGCGCGTCGATCTCGGCATTGGTCGTGGCACGCGCGGCAACAAAAACTAAGTCGACGACGGAAACATTAATCGTCGGCACGCGCATGGCAAAACCGTCCAAGCGCCCGTTGAGTTCCGGCAACACCAACCCTACCGCAGCGGCGGCACCGGTTTTGGTGGGGATTTGGCTCATCGTGGCGCTGCGAGCGCGGCGCAAATCGCTGTGGAACACGTCGGTCAATACCTGATCGTTGGTGTAGGCGTGAATCGTGGTCATCAATCCGTGCACGATGCCTATATTGTCATGCAAAACTTTTGCCAGTGGCGCCAAACAATTGGTGGTGCACGAGGCGTTTGAAACCACGGTATCACTGGCTTTTAAGATGTCGTGATTGACGCCAAAAACAATGGTGGCATCGACATCAGCGCCGCCGGGCGAGGAAATCAGCACCTTTTTCGCGCCACCGGCAATATGCGCACCGGCTTTGGCTTTACTGGTAAACAGCCCGGTGCATTCCAACACCACATCCACATTCAACGACGCCCACGGTAATTTGGCTGGGTCACGCTCGGCAAATACCTTGATGCGATCGCCTTTGACGATCAAATCACCGGCGTCTACCGTGACATCAAAAGGAAA
>JANNYO010000028.1:0-8704 GCA_031410115.1 Rhodanobacteraceae bacterium
CAATTGTGGGTTTGTCGTTAACATATGCGCTCAACCTTCCTTAATGTTAAATCGCAATTGATTGTTGTCTTGCCCTAGCGTTAAGCGCTGTGCGTTGCCCAGTGGCATTACCATTGCCACATGATTTGCTTCGATCGGCAACTCACGACCACCCCTGTCAATTAATACGGCAAGCGTGACCGACTGCGGACGACCGAAATCCACTGACATTCCATTTGCGGTTGATGGCAAACACATTTTGCTCGTTGACGATGTGCTGCAAACAGGACGCACTATTCGCGCGGCAATGAATGAGCTATTTGATTACGGTCGACCACGATCAATTACCCTGGTGTGTTTAATTTCGCGCGATGGTCGCGAGCTGCCGATCCAGGCGGATGTCTGTGCACTGCACATGCGTTTAAGCAAACGTGAGGTGATTAAACTGCGCGGCCCAGGGCCACTCAAGCTGGAAATGCGTTTGCGTGATACGGAGGCGGCATGACAATCGAAACCAAGCCCCTGCGCCACCTACTGGACATCGAGTCGCTGAAGGCCGATCAACTCATCGAGCTATTAGATATGGCAGAAACCCTGCGCGAACTGTCCGCCCGGGGCAGCCGAAAACTGCCGTTGCTGCGTGGCAAAACCGTGGTGAATTTGTTTTTTGAAGCCAGTACCCGCACCCGCACCACGTTTGAGCTGGCCGCCAGCCGTTTGAGTGCAGATGTGGTGAATTTAGACGTTGCTTCCTCAAGTGCGAGCAAAGGTGAAAGCCTGCTCGATACCATGGCGACCCTAGAAGCCATGCACTGCGATTTATTTGTTGTGCGCCATCAAGCCAGCGGCGCGGCGCGCTTTTTTGCGGATCACGCGCCCGCACACGTCAGCATTTTAAACGCCGGTGACGGCCGCCACGCACACCCCACCCAGGCGCTGCTGGATATGCTGACAATCCGTCAGCATAAGCCCGCATTTGGCGAGTTAAAGGTGTTGATCGTCGGCGACGTGCTGCACTCGCGCGTCGCGCGCAGCGATTTTCAGGCACTGAACCTACTGCGCACCGGCGAAATACGCGTGTGTGGGCCGATGACGCTAATGCCGCCGAATCTGAGCGATTTCGGCATTTCCTACTTTGCCAAATTGAGCGAGGCGATCAAAGATGTCGACGTCGTGATCATGCTGCGGCTGCAACGCGAGCGCATGAAAGGCGCATTTTTGCCGTCAGAGCGGGAATATTTTCGCCACTTTGGGTTAACCACAGAACTGCTCAAAAAAGCCAAGCCCGACTGCATCGTGATGCATCCAGGCCCGATGAATCGGGGTGTTGAGATCGCATCTGATGTTGCAGACGGCCGACAAAGCGTGATTACCGAGCAAGTCAGCAATGGCTTGGCGGTGCGCATGGCGGTGATGGCGAAAGTACTGGGCGCGCAAGTGCCCTCTCAGAATTCCATGTCGCCGTTAGGTCGGTATGCGACAAAAATTTAATTCGCCGCCTCAAGCAAGATTGCCTGTTGATCGGCCAGTTGATCGGCCAGTTGATCGACCAGTCGATCGGCATGCGCCAAACATTTGAATCGAAAATCTATGAGCCCTGTCCGAATCATTGATCCACGCAGCCAAACCGACGCGATGGGTGCCGCTTGGCTATCTAACGCGGGTGAAATGAGCCACGTCGCGAAAGCTGACTTCCATGCCGTTGCGCCAGAAAATGGTGCCGGCGACTATTGGCTAGTCCCCGCACTCGTCGATTTATACGCCCGCTTGCGCGAGCCTGGCGCGCCACAAAAGGCCACGATTAAAAGTGAAGCGCTGGCCGCGCGCGCCGCAGGTATTTCTGTCCTCGCATGTGCACCGAATACCGAACCGTGCGTCGATTCCACCGCCGTCGTTGAACTCATTCGCAACCGCGCACGTGGCGCATTCAAAGCCGGCGGCGCACGGGTTTTGCCTCTGGGCGCAGTTAGTAAAGGGCTGCGCGGCGAAGAATTGAGCGAGTACGCCGGCTTGACCGCAGCGGGCTGCATCGCAATGAGTTCTGGCAGCGCGCCGATTACGAACAGCAATTTCCTGCGCCGCGCAATGCAATACGCAAAAAGTTTTGACGTAACGCTATTTTTGCATCCGCTTGACAAGCATCTCAGCGAGGACGGTATCGCCCATGACGGCAGAGTCGCCGCGCGGCTGGGCTTGCCGGGCATTCCAGAAAGCGCGGAAACGCTCGCTCTAGCGCGGGATTTGATGCTGATCGAAGAGACTGGTGTGCGCGCACACATCAGCCGCATCAGCTGCGCGCGCAGCGTCGAGTTGATCGCTAACGCCAAGCTGCGCGGCGCAAATGTCACATGCGACGTGGCGCTTACGCATCTATTTTTATGCGAAACCGATTTGATTGGCTTTCGCCCAAACCTGCATTTGCGCCCGCCGCTACGGCGCGCTGAAGATCGCGATGCGCTTCGTGCTGGCCTTTCGAGTGGCGCAATTGATGCGATTTGCTCGGATCACGCGCCGCATGATCGCGATGCCAAAATTGCGCCGTTTCCGATGACTGAACCCGGTGCCAGCACGATTGAAGCGCTGTTGCCGCTATCGCTCAAGCTCATCGACGAAGGCGTATTAACGCCAAAGCGCTGGGTTGAAGTCATCAGCACCAACCCGGCGCGCATTTTATCGCACGTGCAGGCCGACTGGCTGCTGCTGGATCGGCATGGGCGTGTGCGAATAAGCGTTGAAACCAGTTTGAGCCGAGGTAAAAATCTGGCGTTTGACGGATGGGAGCTTGAAGGCAAGGTCTCGAAGATGTTTTTTGCCCAGCGCTAACAACGTGCAACCTGCGTTTATGCAGCGATCAATTCTCAAACCCATTGCGAAACTCACCCGTTTGCTGTTTCCAGCGCACTAACAGCTGGCGCAGCGCAAGCGATGAGTTCAACGCCGGCCCAGCATTGGCTTGATTCGCAGTGTTGACTCCGTGGCAACCATCGCAGGTGCGAATTTCACCCGGCTGCGTGGTAAGCCAGAAGCGCTCGCGCACCACTGGCGTGCCGTTTGCTGCGGTGGATTGCCACGTCAGCGCACGTTGGCTGGGAACTAGCACCGCTACAGAACCATCCGTCGCAATGGGCACGCTGGCAACCGGGCCACCGGGGTTTGGCAGATTTAAACTCGCCAAATTCATCCAATTGGCCAGCACGCGGCGCCCGGGTGTGGGTGCAGCGGTTCCACCGATACCGCGAATTTGATCGCCCTGTAGCATTTGAAAATGGCTGATGTCGTAAATCCGTCCGCCGCTGCCAATCGATTGAGTGCCACCGGGAACGCGTAAATTAAAAGGTTGCTGTTTATCCGCGCGATCACGCGCCGTAACATTGCGCATCACCAATAACGCCAAACCGCGCGCGGCAATATCGGCCTTGAACGCGGCCACGTTTACTTGTTCGGCGGCAAATGCCTGAGCTTCGGGGGCGGCCAATGCCGGTTCGCCACTATCGGGTGGAACGCTGCGGGCGCGCACTTCCACCGGGGAGAGCTCCCACAGCTCCTGGCTATAGCTGACCAACACATCCGGATCGTAGTAGGAAATATTTTTGGATATCCCGCTGGTCAGCAACGTGCCCGGCGTCAAATAGCCGCCCGCACCGTTTTGCAGTAGGCGCAGACGAAATTTATGGTTCGGATTCGGCGCCGCGCGCGTGCCCAAATTGCTGGCAACCCCCTGTGCAGACGCGTGCGCTGCCAGCACACGACCATCACTCAACACCATGACATTGCGATAGTGCCCGGTGTGCTCAGGCCCTGGAACGGTGCCCCCGGTACTGGGGTGCGTTAGGTAGCTAACTTGAATACCGTCAGGGTTGGCACCGGGTGGCGCACTAAAAGCGATAATCTGACCGCTGCCGTGGGTGGCAAACTCTGGCGGATCAATCGCTAAAAGGCGCCCAGGCGTGTTCGGATCCAGCGCCAATTGCGTCATGTTTCGCACCACGTTTAAGTTGGGCCGGGTGCCTGGGGTGAACTCAACGAGGTTATCGTCGTCATTAAAACTGCGATTAAAATAGCCGTGCAGCTCATGTCGGCCAATATGGTTGATGGTTTCCTCAGCGCTGCCATCTTGTTGGATCATCCAGGGCAAAAAAGCGTTGAAGGTGTGCCCGGTTGCGATCCCACCGTTGGCAATTCTGGGCTCAGGAAACACCTCGGCTAACGGGCCAAACGGGGCGTCGACGGCTTCCGTTAACCAATTAAAATTTTGACTAGGATTACCACTGACATCGGCCTGTTGGTCGCGCTGCAAATGATCCCAACGCACGAAAAGCACGCGCCCAAAGCTGTCGACCACTGGATCAAATGATCCCGACGGCGAATGCTGCATCAGCTTTAAACTGCCCGCGACGTTCGGATTAAACTTCCACAGGCCGGTCGGTGTTGGCGCACTTTCGTATTCATCTTGCTGCGGATACAAATGCCGCTGGCCCGAGCGCGGGCGATCAGACACAAACACCACGCTGCCATCGCTCAAATAGGCCGGCTGAATATTATTGTAGTTCGCCGGCTGATTCGCAACCCGGGTAATCACCGCAGTTTGCCCTTGTCCCAGGCCGGTCACTTCATAGAGCTGCCAATAATACTCGTTGTAAACAAACTGATTGGGCGCCCCAATAACCATGCTGAAGATCGCTTTGGTCGCATCAAAACTCACCTCTGGATCGCGCACGCCGATTGCACTCGCACCCTGTAAACCGATCACGCCAAAGCCCGCTTCAGCGGTCAAATTACGTAAACTGCCGTCCGGGTAGCGGATGTATAAATCACCACCGCGCCCCGCCGATTCGGTGTCTGCCAGCTGGTTGCCAAATGTGGAACCGATTGTGGTGAAGTCGGACGCAATCGGAAATTGAGTGACGAACATAATCGGATTTGGCAGCGCCTGCGCACTGAGTTTGGCGCAGGCAAAAAGTGCCAGCATCGGGAACATTGGGTTGATCGGTAGGCGTTTCATGGCAATCCTTAGAAGTTCTTTTTACGTGTCGAAAGACTTGCCGCTACTTTTTACGCCGCTTTCACGTTTGGGGCAATCTCCAATTAGTCGCCGTGGCCATTGGGTGAAGCGTTCTCGCAAAGTTGCCCTCGCCCCATTGTATTCAAAGTTTGCGGTCAATCGATTTGTGAATCTTTTTAATTGTGATCACGCCTTCACGCGGTCTGGAGCGCGGTATTGAATGCAATTGCCTACACTCGGGCATGTTTAACCGACCGACCCTGCGCACATGCTGAGTTTTCAACCTGCAACCCACCCCCGCTCGCTTAAAACCCGGCACAAAATTGGCCTCGCCGTGGCCGGTGGCGGGCCGATTGGCGGCATTTACGAGCTTGGGGCGTTGCGTGCACTGGAGGAATTAATCGACGGTGTCACGCTGACGCGTTTGGACGCTTATGTCGGTGTCAGTTCAGGCGCAATCATGGCCGCGTCACTCGCCAACCGTATTGATACGGCAGAGATGTGCCGCATTTTACTCAGCGCGGAAAATGCCGAGCATCCGTTTCATCCGGAAATTTTTCTAAAGCCGGCATTAGCGGAATTTTCGCAGCGGCTAGCGCGCGTGCCGCAGGTTTTGCAGACCGTGGCTTGGTCGATGCTAAAAAACCCTTTCTCCACCAAATTAGCCGATTCGATTGGAAAATTCGGCGCGCTGTTACCTACCGGGCTGTTTGATAACACTGAAGTTGAACGCTTTTTACGCAAACTGTTCACCAGCGGCGGGCGCAGTAATGATTTTCGTGACTTAGACCGGCCACTGAGCGTGGTGGCGGTTGAACTTGATACGGGGCAAACCGTGCTATTTGGCGGCCCAGGTTATGACGATGTGCCGATTAGCAAAGCGATTCAGGCCTCCAGCGCCCTGCCCGGCCTGTATCCGCCGGTTGAAATCAAGCGCCGCCATTTTGTTGACGGCGCGCTCAAACGTACGCTCAATGCTTCAGTGGTTTTAGAAGCGGGCGTGGATCTCGTCATTGGGCTCAATCCCTTGGTGCCATACGATGCCAACCGCGCCTTAGCGTCGGGCAAGCGCAAGCTGCCGTCATTGGTGAAAAGCGGCTTGCCAGCCGTGCTGTCGCAGATGTTTCGCTCGCTTTTGCAGTCGCGGATGCAAGTGGGCCTGGCAAAATATGATCAAAAATATGAGCATGCCGATCTGTTGTTGATCGAGCCAGACCCAGATGACGGCGAGATGTTTTTTACCAACGAATTTAGCTTTGCTAGCCGGCAACATTTAGCCGAACATGCCTACAGCAAAACATTGAACGATTTCCGCAGCAATCGCATTCGCATTACCGAAATGCTCGCGCGCCACGGCTTAAGTTTGAACGATAGTGTGTTGAACGACACCGACCGCACGATCTGGACCGGTTTAAAGCAAAAGCCCGTGCGTCGCACGCCAGCGACCGCACGCTTGAGTCGAGCGCTAGAAGATTTGGAAGCGCATCTGAAATCGGCTGGGTAGAGCCTGCATGAGCAGCATACCGACTGGTGCGTTCAAGTTCGATAACAGACGGATCCGTTTTTAGGGTTCAAATTTTGCGCGATTGAAAAGCAGAAGCGATATAAACTGCATACCGACTGGTGGATCCGTTTTAGAGTTCAAACCATGCGCGATTGAAAAGCAGAAGCGATATGAGCTGCATACCGACTGGTGGATCCGTTTTTCGAGTTCAAACCTTGCGCGATTGAAAAGCAGAAGCTATTTGAGCTGCATACCGACTGGTGCGGTCAATTGGTTTGCTGAGTTGGTGCCGACACACGGATTCGAACCGCGGACCTCCTGATTACAAATCAGTATTTTTGACAAATCTGAGCAATTCTCGAAAAATCATGAACGTTTTAACTCTTTGATTTTGAACGCTTAAGTTTATCAGTAGGTATCACGACAACTCTAAAAGACGCTGGCGAGCTTGTCTAGCCATATGCTTCACGGTATGCTTTGAAAACCCCTTCAGTAGGTCAAAGCATATGGCGCGCAGGAAAAACGAACGGCCGGAATCGGAATCTTTTCGCCGTCGCGACAAGCACCAAACATTTACGCCGCTTTGGATTGATGGCCTTAAACCACTGGCGAAACCGTACCGGGAATTTGACGGGCGCGGCGCTGGCTTAGGGGTGCAGGTTTCCCCGAGCGGCCATAAAGCTTGGTTCTACGCCTACAAATCGGGAACCACGGTGCGCACCATCACACTAGGCTCGCCAGGGCCAAAGTGCGCAGCCGAGAGTAAAGATTCAAGCAAGTTCGTGAGCTTGGCGCGTGCTCGTGAATTGGCGATTGCCAAGGGCAAGGAAGTTGCTGCCGGGCTTGATCCGCACGAACAAGTTCAACAGCGCAAAAGCGAAGCGCGCGCGCAACAGGACGCGATACAAACAGCCCGCGAAGCTGAGCGGCGCATAGGTAGCTTTGGTGCATTGGTTGATGCGTATTGCACTAGCCTTGACGAATTGGGGCGATCATCGGCCAAGGAAGTGCGGCGCATGCTTGGGCGTGACGCGGTGCCGGTGTTCGGTGCGGATACCAAGGCGAGCGCCATCACGGCCGACGATGTAGCCGACCTTTACGACAGCCTGAAAAAGGCGCACCCGGTCAAAGCGAATCGACTCGCTAGCTATTTGTCTGGCGCGTTTCAATATGCCCGCGAACATGATCGCCAAGCGCGGCGCACTGAGGGTACGCTGTTTGGGCTCAGCCACAATCCAGCGCGCGGCGAATTCAAACGCGTGAAGGAAAAAGCCGCCAAAAGATCGCTTGAATTCTCGGAGCTGCGCACCGTTTGGGCCGCGCTACACAATGGTCAAATAGACGGCGAGATTGCGTATTTTCTACGCTTTTTAATTGCGACCGGCGGCCAACGTGTGCGCGAAACTTTGCGCCTTGAATGGTCAGAAATTAGCCTTGAATCGATGGTTTGGGATATGCCAGCCGAGAAAACCAAAGGCGGCTGGAAAAAAGATTTAGGTCATGTGGTGCCGCTGACCACGCAGGCCTTGGCAGCGCTGGAATGCGTGCGGGTCTATAACAACGCAGGCAAGGTATTCAAAGGCAATGGCCGCGCCAATGGTTTGCTAGATACCAGCGTAAACCGTGCGCTGCAGCGCTGGCGAGAAAAGCACTTACCCACGATGCCGCCATTCACTACCCGCGATATACGGCGCACCTTCAAAACGCTTGGCGGCAAACTTGGGCTAAGCAAAGAAGTACGCGACCGGGTGCAAAGCCACGTAACGCAGGGTGCCAGTTCACAAAATTATGATCGCTTTGATTATGCCGATCAAAAGCGGCTGGCGTTGGAGGCATGGTGCGCGGAGTTGACCGAAAAACCAGCGCAAAGTAACGTGAAACCGATTCGCAAGCGCGCCTAGGCAAAAAGATCAAAATGAAATTTGATTCCACGCACGATTATGACGCAAACGAGCTTTTCGAGGGCGTGACCAAGAACTCGCTGGCTAGATTAGAAAGCGTATGGAAACAGTACTTTGAAGGGCCTTCTGGTTTACCATTTTCAAAGGCTGTGTTGGAGCCTGTGCTCGATGACTATAGGGAACCTCTTAAAACCCCCATTAAAAATTCCCAGAATTCCCTAACGTCTTAGAAATTATCAATTAATTCAGTTTGATCGAATTTTCACCTCTCAACCTTCGATAATTCGCCTTTTTTGCGGATTTTCCTGCTATTTCCCA
>JANNYO010000029.1:0-6562 GCA_031410115.1 Rhodanobacteraceae bacterium
CGCCAGCACGATCAACGCGAACGCAACACCATGATTCCAGCGCAGTGGTTCTTTTAAAAACCAAACGGAAAAGCCACAAAACACAACCAGTGTGATGATTTCTTGGATGGTTTTTAGTTGTGCCGCGCTGTACACCGTGTGGCCGACCCGATTTGCCGGTACTTGCAGTAAATACTCCGGCAGCGCGATCAGCCAGCTGACTGCAATCACCCACAAAATCGGCTTCGTTTTGTAGTTCAAGTGCCCATACCAGGCTAGCGTCATAAATAGATTTGATCCAAACAGCAGAACAATTGGCAGCAGATAAGCATTCATTATGGCGCTCGCTTTTTAGTCGTATTGGCAGTCCGGACCTTCCAAGTGTATTCGGCGCAGTCGTTCGCGGTGGTGATGTTGCCGGATTGCCGAATTGCACTCGGCAATTTAGGGAACGCGCAACTGCACTCGGGAAAGTAGTTTGCCGCAGGCTGTTTGCGTGCGAAACTTGAACGATGTTTATTGCCCAATCACCCAAGCGTATTTTGATTGCGCTGCTGCTTTGTTGTTACACGGCCAACCTTATAGCCGCAGCCGGCGTTGCGCGGGTGCTTGAACGCGGCAATGGCCCGGAACCGGACTCGCTCGATCCGCAGCGCGGGCAAAGTTTGTCGGCGCAAAATATTTTGCGCGATGTTTTTGAAGGTTTGACGCGCGAAGATGCGCGGGGTGCGGTGATTCCCGGCATTGCCGAACGCTGGCAGGTCAGCGCGGACGGCCTGATTTGGACGTTCTATTTGCGCCCGACGGCAAAGTTTAGCGACGGCACGATGATTACCGCTGCGGACTTTGTCGCCAGCTTTAGCCGGGCGCTGGATCCAAAAACCGCTGCCGCGTATGCCACGCAATTGCTGGTGCTCACCGGTGCCAGCGCGCGCTTGCAGGGCAGGGCGGGTGCGCTGGGTGTGCAGGCGATTGATGCCCACACGCTGCAAATTTCGCTAACGCAAATCACGCCGAATTTGCCCGCACGCTTGAGTTTGCCGGTGGCAGCGGCAGTGCCGATGGCACGCATTGCGCGCTTTGGCAATCTCTGGACGCGCGCGGAAAATATCGTCACCAGCGGTGCCTACACGCTCAGCGAATGGCGGCCGCTAGCCAGCATTAGCTTGGTGCGCAACCTGCACTATTACGACGCGCCATCGGTGGCGCTAGCGCAGGTGCGCTATCACGTCACCGAAGATGCCAGCGAGGAAGCGCGGCGTTTTGACGGCGCCGAACTGCACATCACTGAAACCATTCCGCCCGGGCGCCTGACGCAATTGCGCGCACGTTTTGGCAGCAAGCTGCGCATTGCGCCGTCGCTTGGCAGCTTCTTTTTGGGGCTCAACTTGACGCAGCCGCCGTTGGCAGGAAATTTGGCTCTGCGCCAAGCGTTGAGCTTGGCCATTGATCGTCCGAGGATCGTTGAGATCGTAACCGGCACTGGTGAAGAATCGGCGTTTGGCCTATTGCCACGGGTTTTGACCGGCGCGCCGCCGCCGCCGGTGTTTGCGCGTGCGCAAAACGAAGCGCGGGCTCAGGCTTTGTATCTAAAGGCCGGCTACAGCGCGGCAAAACCGCTCACGCTTGAGCTGCGTTACAACACCAGCCTGCTCAATCGTCGGCTGATGCTGGCGATTTCGGTGATGTGGCAGCAAGTGTTGGGCGTGCAAACCGTTTTGCGCCAAGAGGAGATGAAAGTGCTGGTGCAAAATCGCCGCGCGAAGCGCATCACCCAGGCGTTTCGCGGCGGTTGGAACGCAGACTTGGCAGACCCACTGGATTTTCTCGATATTTTCAGCGCTGATTCGACGCTTAACACCACCGGCTTTCAGTCGATAAAATTTACTGAACTGTTAGCTAGCTTACATCAGACTACCGACGTGCAGCAGGCCCGCAGCCTGGCGCTGCGCGCTGAGGCAGAGCTGATGGCGGCACAGCCAATTATTCCACTGTTTTTCTACACCTCAAAACACCTGGTCGCGCCTGAAGTGGACGGTTTTGTCGAGAACCCGCTGGATCACCATCCATCAAGATTGCTGCGTTGGAGGCTGCCTTGATCGCCACACTGTTCAAAAAAGTACTGGGCGGCATTTGCGTATTGATTGCGCTGGTGGCGATCTGCCTGGCGCTGCTGCGTTCCGTGCCGGGTGGGCCTTTTGACAATGAACGCATCGCCAGTGTTGAGGTGCAAGCGGCCATGGCGGCACGCTACGGCACTGACGCCAGCTACAGCACGCAATTAGTTCGCTACCTAAGCGGTATTGCGCACGGGGATTTTGGCCCGTCGTTCCAATATGCCGATTTTTCCGTCGCCGAACTGCTGCGCACGGCACTGCCGATCACGCTGAGCTTAGGTGCGATGGGCTTGGGCATGGCTTGGCTGACCGCGGTGCCGGTGGCGCTATACGCCGCGCGCAAACCAGGTGGGCGCGTTGACGCGGCGGTGCGGGCCTTGAGTACCGGTTTGTTATCAACGCCAAAATTTGTCACCGCACCCATGTTGGCCTTGCTGTTTGCCTCGACCCTACACTGGCTGCCTAGCGCTGGCCTGGGTGAGCCGCGCTGGAAATATTTGCTGTTACCAGCACTTGCCTTGGCGCTGACGCAATTTGGTATGGCGGTGCGCGTGCTGCGCGGCGCGCTGGTGGATGCGCAGGATTCCGATGCGCTGAAGGCGGCGCGGGCACGGGGGTTTAGCCAGGCGCGCATGCAGTGGCGGCATTTATTGCCCATCGCGCTGCCAACGGCGCTGGCGTTTTTACTGCCCAGTGCGGTGGCGGTATTGACCGGATCAGCGGTGGTCGAGCAGGTCTATGCCCTGCCTGGGCTTGGGCGCGCCCTGGTTTCATCGGCGCTAAACCGCGACTACACGCTGCTGCTGGGCGTAGTGGTTTGCTGTGGCGTGATTGTGCTGCTGGTCGGTTGGTTTGTGGACGTTTTGCTGCTGGTGCTAGACCCACGGCGGCGATAACGATGCGCACCAACTCCATCATCATGCGTCTTTTTTTATTATTAGGTTGCCTAACCCTTATGAGCTGCACCACCAATCCCGTACCTGACCCTTATAAAAGCCCGCTAGCAACCTGGGTGGCGTCGGAAAATTTTGAGCCACGCAAAGCCCAGCTGATCATTATTCACCACACCAATATGAATTCCCTCGCGGAAGCGCTGCATACGCTGCAAACGCGCAATCCAGACGGACGAGTGAGCGCACACTATCTGATCGGGCGTCAAGGCGAAATTTTGCAGCTGGTGGCTGACAATCAGCGCGCATGGCATGCCGGCAATTCGCGCTGGGCCGGGCGCGCAGATTTGAATTCCGCCAGCATCGGCATCGAGCTTGATAACGATGGTTACACGCCATTTCCACCGGAACAAATCGCCGCTTTACTTAGTTTGCTAACTGATTTAACCAGCCGACTCGGCATCGAGCCACGCCAGGTTTGGGGCCATGCGGACATTGCACCAGCGCGCAAGGACGATCCAAACAAGTATTTCCCATGGCACCAGCTCAGCCTTGCTGGCTTTGGCCTGTGGCCGCGTGCAGGCAGCACAGTGGTGCCGGCGCAGTTTGACGCCTGGAATGCTTTGGCGCTGATTGGCTACGATCTTAGCGATCGCCCAGCTGCACTGGTGGCCTTCCACCGGCATTATTTTGGCATTGAAACCGCCGAATTGCGCGCCGAAGACTTGCCGGTATTGGCAGATTTGGTGCAGCAACTGCTGCCTTAGCGTAACGCTTCCCGCCGAACAGGCGACAGCGTAACAATCTGCCAAAGATGCGGCCCGTGCGATCAGACGGCTATACTCAGCGCATCTATCGTCGACGCAGCCAGCCCATGTTTGAAAACCTTACCCAGCGTTTAAGTGAAACCGTTACCCGTCTGCGTGGCAAAGCGCGGCTAACTGAAGACAATATCCGCGAAGCGCTGCGCGAAGTGCGCGTTGCATTGCTTGAGGCGGACGTCGCGCTGCCGGTGGTGCAAGCGCTGATGGAACGGGTCAAAATCAAGGCGCTGGGTGCGGATGTGCTGAAAAGCCTGCAACCGGGGCAAATGCTGGTCAAAGTCGTCAAAGATGAGCTGACCATGCTCTTGGGCTCAAGCCAAAGTGAGCTGAACTTGGCGACGCAACCGCCGGCGATCATCCTGATGGCGGGTTTGCAGGGCTCGGGCAAAACCACAACGACTGCCAAACTTGCCAAGCTGCTGAAAGAGCGCAACAAAAAGAAAGTTTTGGTTGTGAGCTGTGACGTTTATCGCCCGGCGGCAATCGAGCAGTTGCGCACCGTCGCCGAACAGGTTGGGGTCGAGTTTTTCCCTTCTGATGTCAGTCAAAAGCCGCATGACATTGCAGTGGCGGCGATTGCATACGCAAAAATGAAGCTGTTTGATGTCTTGTTAGTCGATACTGCCGGGCGTTTGGCGATTGACGAGGCGATGATGGCCGAAGTCAAAGACTTGCACGCGACACTTAAGCCAATCGAAACGCTGTTTGTTGTGGATGCCATGACCGGGCAAGATGCCGCGAATACCGCCAAAGCCTTTAGCGATGCGCTGCCATTGACTGGCATTATTTTGACCAAAACCGACGGTGATGCCCGCGGTGGTGCAGCACTCAGCTGTCGCTACATCACCGGGCGGCCGGTAAAATATGTCGGCGCTGGCGAAAAACTCGATGCGCTTGAGCCATTTCACCCAGATCGCGTGGTGTCGCGCATTTTGGGCATGGGCGATGTGCTGAGCCTTGTGGAAGAAGTTGAGCGCAGCGTAGATCGCGAGAAAGCGGAAAAGCTGGCGAATAAAGTCTTAGAGGGTAAAGGATTCAATTTCGAAGACTTTCGCGATCACTTGACGCAGATGCAAAGCATGGGCGGCTTGGCGAATATTCTGGACAAACTGCCGGTAGCGCTGCCCGGCAAAATTTCAATGTCGGAGCTGAAAAGCAAGATGGACGACAAATTAGTCGGGCGCATGATTGCCATTATTAATTCCATGACGATCAAAGAACGCCGCGCGCCCAGGTTGTTGAACGGTCAGCGCCGCGCGCGCGTTGCCAAAGGTGCGGGCGTGCAGCCAGCGCAGGTGAATCAGCTGATTTTGCAGTATGAGCAAATGGAGAAAATGATGAAAAAACTCTCCGGCGGTGGCATCAAGGGCATGATGAAAAATTTTGGTCGCAAGATTCCTGGGGCGGGGATGTTTAAGGGGCGGTAGTGATCGCAATCTAGCTTGCATGCCAACCTATTTGATCTCCGATTTGCATCTGTCCGAAGACGAGCCGGCGCTGACGGCGCTTTTCTTTGAATTCCTGCGTGAGCATTCGTCCAATATGGATGTGCTTTACATCCTGGGTGATTTTTTCGATGCCTGGATTGGTGATGATGACGATCGTGCGCTGGTAGGCGAAGTTTCCAGTGCGTTGGTCAAGCTTGCTGCGTCTGGTTGCCGGCTTTTTTTTATGCATGGCAATCGGGACTTTTTGGTCGGACCCGCCTTTGCTGTGCGCAGCCATTTGCAGTTGTTGCCCGACGTTGTACCAGTGGCCGATTTGGGCGTGGTGCTCTGTCACGGCGATCATTTATGCACCAAAGATGTCGCCTACCAAAATTTTCGCACCCAGGTTAGAAGCCCGGTTTGGCAAGCGCAGTTTTTGGCCCAGCCACTGCAAGCGAGGCGCGAATTTGCCGCCAAGGCACGCGCTCAAAGCAAGTTGCATCAGCGCAATGCGCCGGCTGAAATTGCTGACGTTGATGCCGACGAAGTTAGCAAACTGCACTGTGCCTATCCGCAGCAAACCTTGATTCACGGCCACACGCATCGGCCTGGCGTGCACAAAACACCACAGGGCCAACGCGTGGTGCTAGGTGATTGGCAGCCCGGCCGGCCATCTTGGATTTGTCTTGATGCGGGCCTGGCTGAGCTGGTGGCGCATGGCAAACGTTGGGCATTTAGCACGCGCTAATCGGCGGCACTAAAATTTTCTGCGCTTGGGTTATTTGATCGAGCCGCAACACATCATAAAAATGCGGAAACAGTGCGCCACCGCGCGAGGCCTCGAATTTTAATGCTTCCGACTTGAGCGATGCTGCCGCTATTTCCAGCAGCCAAAGTGATGCACCCGCATCAAATTGGCTGCGAAAATATTTCTCAAACGTACCCGGCACTTGGGCTGCGGTCGATAAATGGATGTAGCCATCGCGGATGTCATCGCTACTGCCCGGTGTGTGGCCAATACTTTGAAGCGCTTGCCAAAAGGCGTCATCGCAAATTTTATAAAGCATTAGGTTTTAATCCTTCGTCCGGCAGTTGGCCGCATTCGTTTCGATAAAGCTATGAACACATTAAATAAATTAGGCTTACTCTTCAAAACTATTAGGTAAATTTCCGGCGTCG
Organism: Rhodanobacteraceae bacterium; assembly: GCA_031410115.1. Taxonomy (GTDB): domain Bacteria; phylum Pseudomonadota; class Gammaproteobacteria; order Xanthomonadales; family SZUA-5; genus JANNYA01. Next base: position 6,417 of record JANNYO010000029.1, read on the forward strand.
GGCGCACTATTGATTCGGCTCGAATATGTTTGAACGTTTGCCATTTGGAAAATCTGGCATTTATCATCGATAAATCCGAAAACCTCATAGAAACCGTTCGTGCTGAGCCTGTCGAAGCATGTAGCAGCGGACTTTGCGATGCTTAA
>JANNYO010000030.1:0-2363 GCA_031410115.1 Rhodanobacteraceae bacterium
TCGTCACTTGCTCCATGACTTGCTGAGTGGTGTCGGTGCGCGCGTTCCAGTTGGGCATCACCACCACCGCTTGGGCGGCCTGAAATTCTTCGCTGCTGGAGCCACCGAAACCGCGCGGTGCCCGGGTATTCAAGCGCGCGATTTTGCCCTGATCGACATACACCATCATGCGCTTTTCCACTTCCGCCAACTGGCGCACGGTGTAATCGAACCCAGCACCTTCCGGGCCGTTAAGCGACACAAAAAATACGCCGCGATCTTCCGCCGGCGCTAACTCGCTTGGAACCATTTTCGCAAGCCCAATCATGGCCAAGATCGAAATACCCAACACACCTAGACTCAGCCCGAGTTTGCCGATGACACGATTTAAACCGCGTCGGTAGGCACCCGTAATTTGCGTATTTTTTCGTTCAATCCAGCCGCTCAAGCCAACCCGGCCGACATGATTGCTTTTATCCAACGCATGCGGACGCAACAGCGCGGCACACATCGCTGGTGATAAGGACAGCGCGACAAATGCGCTGACCGCAACCGCCGAGGCAATCGCCACCGCAAGCTCACGAAACAAGCGGCCTAAATTGCCCTCCATAAAGGCTATCGGCACAAACACCGCGATCAATACTGCGGTGGTGGCAAGCACCGCAAACGCCACTTGCCGGGTGCCGCGATAGGCAGCGATCAGCGGCGTTTCGTTTTCTTCATCAATGCGCCGCTGGCAATTTTCCAGCACCACAATCGCATCGTCCACCACCAAACCAATCGACAGAATCAGCGCCAATAACGTGAGTAAGTTAATCGAAAAACCAAACGCCGCCAAAAATATAAAACTAGTCGTGACGCACACCGGCACGGTTACCGCTGGAATTAGCGCGGCGCGCCAGGAGCCTAGGAATAAATAGATCACCGCCACCACCAGCACCACCGTGATGCTCAAGGTGAAATACACCTCATGCACCGCCGCTTCAATGAACTCACTGGTATCAACCGCCAGCACCATTTTCGTGCCCGGCGGCAGGTCTTTTTCAATAACCGCGACCTGCGCTTTTACTGCACGCGATACGTCCAAGGCGTTTGCGGTGCTTTGTTTGATGATGCCCAAACCCACCTGCGGCTGGCCGTTGCCGCGAAAATACGCACGCTTTTCTAGCGCGCCCAGCTCAACCCGGGCGACTTCGCTTAAACGCAGCAAATGCCCATCAGCGCCCCGGCGCAGCACCAAATTGGCAAAATCTTCGGCGGATTTATAGGCACGTGGAATGCGTACGGTAAAATCGCGTTCTGCCGATTCGATGCGCCCGGCGGGAAGTTCGATGTTCTCGCGCCGGAGCGCCGCTGTCACGTCACCAACCGTCAATCCACGCGCTGCCAACTCCTCATTTTTCAGCCAAATGCGCATGGCAAAACGCTGCGCACCGGCGGTGGTGACGCGCGCAACGCCATCAATCGTACTCAAGCGATCCACTAAAAACCGGTCGGCGTAGTCCGCCAACTGCAGTGCGTCAAGCTCGGTGCTGGCTAAATTGAGCCAAATCATAATGTCGGCGTCGCCATCCACTTTCGCCACCTGGGGCGCATCGGCCTCCAGCGGCAATTGCGCAACGGTGCGCGAAATCGCATCGCGCACATCGTTCGCTGCGGCGTCAATATCGCGGTTCAAACTAAACTCAATGGTAATCGACGAACGCCCGTTGCTTGACACCGAGGACAGCAGCTCAATCCCAGAAATACCCGCGACCGCATCTTCCAAAATTTGCGTAATTCGCGCTTCCACTACCTGTGCTGGCGCACCGCGATAGCTGGTTTCCACATTCACCACGGGCGGATCAATATCCGGCACCTCGCGCAGCGGCAGCGCCCGAAACGCGAGCGCCCCCAGCGCCACCAGCAGCAGGCTCATCACCACCGCCAACACCGGGCGTTTTACCGAAAGATCAGAAAGAGTCATGGGTTTGTGGCCTTCAGGTTGATGCGTTGTATCCGACCAACTTTACGCTTGCCTAGGTATTGGCCCAAGTGAAGGATTACCCAGGTACGCGAATCAGATCGTAAGCAGGCGTCGGCTTACATGCGGATAGGCACTTTTTTGGCGCCGGCGAAAGTGATTGCTGCGATTAGGGCGTTGCGGAAGTGGCGCATCATGGGGTCGTCGTCGTTTGGCGGGTCAATTAACGATAGTGCCGATGCGCCGGTGGCGGAAGTGCTGTGTTGTAAATCCCGCGTTTTCAGGCCCGCGCGCGGCGAACGGCGTATCGCGGCCCGGTCAAGCGATCGCGGCGCACGCGCACACGCCTCGCTATAAGGCGACACGACCGACAAGTTTCGGCATAATCAAAGCGAATAATTTCAAGGTTTAAGGAGCAAAG
>JANNYO010000031.1:0-7546 GCA_031410115.1 Rhodanobacteraceae bacterium
AGAATGCCGTACCGGCTTGAATCAGAACGCTGTACCGAATTGATCAGAATCTCCGCTCGCTGGTGTAGCTCGACGTGCTGACGCCTTTGGCGATGTCGGCGCGCACCGGGTTTAAATCGACGTAGGTCATCGCTGCCAATATTGCTTTTTCGCTGAGCAAAAGCTGACTTTTGAATCGGCCTTCCCAAAATCGCCCAGTGACTTTATCTTCGGCGTTTGCGCGCCTGGCGATAGCTTCACTCAGGCACTTCATTAGCCATGAAACGTCCGCCAAGCGGGATCGATAGGTTGCTATCAAAGCGAGGTTTTCCATGATCGCCGCTACTTTTTGCGTGCTCAATTCCGGCGTGCCAGCCGGAAACAATCGAACCCAGCGTTTGGCAACTTCTTCGTTCGACCAAACGTTCGCCGTTGCTGGATGCATATGCAAAACCACATGCAGGTGATTGCTCATCACGGCAAACGAATAGATGCCGGTCGCAAAAATCTCACCCAGTTCTAGTACGCGCTTTTTCAGCCAAGCCTTGCGATGCTCGAAATTTTTGTTGCAATAACGATCATGTCCACACAGCCACGACCGACGTACACAGCGGCTAATCAAGTAGAAAAACTGCGCTTGCGTTGGGTCGACCAATTGGCGGCGGGGCTGAGTCATCGGCTAAGCTTGGCGCATGTTTGAGTTCGATCAGGATCAGAGCGCGCCGGAATTGGACTCAGATTTGTCTGAGGTCCGCGACTTTGCGTCCATAATTGTCGGCTCTGGGGTGGCCTACGGCGACTTGGCTCGCCCGGCGGCTCTGGGGTAGCGTGCGGCGACTTAGCTCGCCCGGCGGCACCGTGCGCAATGGCTCGACCGAGCTGATGACGTATTTCAACTCCGGCAATATCGAGTCCAAATACAATGTATCTGGGCAGTATGCTTATGATCGTTTCGCCCCGGCCGTTTGTGGCGCAGTGGCGGGCAGCGCAATTCCAGGTGCCTTTGCCTTGACTCAAATTGGCACCATGGAAAAATTTTGTTACGACAGCCGCGGAAATCAGTTAGCTAGCTTTCTAAACGACAGTATTAAGCGCGAGATTATCTATTCCAGTTTTGATGCCGCCACGGTGATTCGCTCCACCACGCCGCGCGCACACGTCACGCGATTTGGCTACGGTGCTGGCCATCAGCGCCTGCGTCGCTATGATATTGACGGAAGTAACCTAATCGAATCCAATGCCGGCAAAGTGACGCATTACGCGGGCGACGCCGAAGTTACCACTAAGCCCGATGGCACCACTGAAGTGCGGCGCTATGTCAGCGGCATGACGCAAGTGCAGGTGATTCCCGCCAGCGGTGCGGTGCAAACCCGGCGCGAATACCTGATGGTCGACGCGCTCGGCAGCACGCACCGCATCGTGTCCGAGGCGGGTGTGATCGTGACGGATGGCAAGCAAGCCTTCGCCACCTTTGGTGAACGCGCCAGTGCCGACGATCGTTCGACGTTGACTGAAGCTCAGCAGGTGAACTTTAACGCCCTGCTGCCGCGTGGCTACACCGGGCACCAGCAGGCCGATGAAGTGGGCGTCATCCACATGAATGGCCGAATTTACGACCCGCGTTTGGGCCGCTTTTTGCAGGCCGACTCGCTGATTGAAGAATTGTTCAATCCGCAGGCGATCAATAGCTATAGTTATGTTGGTACAACCCAATGAATGCGACGGATCCGACTGGACACTGGCGAGCGAAGGAACAGGGGATATTGCTGCAGGTGGCGGCGCTGGCGATTGCGACTGGTACGGGGATTCATATTCATGGCGTATTCTTTTCAAGAGCTAGGAAAATTCGTTACCGGCACTGAGTGAAGTGATGGATTTTGCGATTGGCACGCTGAAGCACCGAACCTGCATTTTGAACACACAAAAGGAAACTGATGAGCACGCGGCATTCGCCATTTCAACTGCCAAATCACGCGCAAGTAGCATCATTTGATGTGGACGCGCAATACACCTTTACGCCTGTTTGCGCCGACGAGCTTCCGGTTAGCGGTGGTGATGAGATTGCCGCTGAACTAAATACGCAAGCTGGATTTGCGTCGCTGCGCGTGGGCTCCAAAGATGCACACAGCGTGCACGCGCTTTGGTTGGCGACGCCGGAAGCTCCGGCTTTTTCAACACTCGCCGGTGCAAACATGGATATCCGCTGGCCTGCGCACGCCGTCGTTGGCACTCGCGGGTTCGAGTTATTAGATACCTTACCAAAGCCGTGTGACTATGATTATTTTGTTTGGAAAGGCATCGAGCTAGACATGCATCCATACGGCGCGTGTTTCCATGATCTAGGCGGACGTTTAAGCACCGGCGTGATTGAATTCCTCGGTGCGCGCGGCGTCAGCACTGTTTTGGTGGGTGGTTTAGCACTGGATTACTGTGTCGTGACCACCGCGCTCCAGCTACAGCGGGCCGGGTTTAAAGTAGTCGTGAATTTAGGGGCGTGCCGAGGCATCGCTGAAGCCAGTTGTGCAGCGGCAACTAAAACCATGCTGGCTGCGGGAATTATACTCATCGAATCGACCGCGCAGCTGCAGCAATCGAAGGAATAAAATGTTAACTTCATTACTAGATACCGATTTATATAAATTCACCATGATGCAAGTAGTGCTGCATCAATTCCCAAGTGCCCAGGTCGAGTATCGCTTTCGCTGCCGCACCGAGGCGGTCGATTTAACCCTAATCGAAGCCCCTTTTCGCGCCGCCTTGACACAGCTGTGTGAACTTCGCTTCAGCGAAGACGAGCTGACCTATTTGCGCAATTTGCGCTACATAAAACCTGATTTTGTCGACTTCCTGCGCTTGTTTCAACTCAATGAAGCCTATGTGGAGCTAGACACACGACACGGTTTGGACATTCGCATTCGCGGCCCGTGGCTGCACACGATTTTGTTTGAAGTGCCGCTGCTTGCGATCATTAATGAGCTGTATTTTCAAGCACTCGGCAGCGTGCCAGACTTGACGATTGCGCGTAAAAAACTTGCCGAAAAGATTAGCCAAATCCAAAACCACGCGGATGCTGCGCGCTTTACCTTTTCTGACTTCGGCACACGCCGACGATTCAGCGGCGCATGGCAGCAAGAGGTGGTGCACACACTGAAGCATGAGCTGCCGCAGCAACTGAGCGGCACTAGCAATGTGTTGATAGCAAAGACGCTCGGCATTAGCGCCATTGGCACCATGGCGCACGAATATCTACAGGCCTTTCAAGCACTTGGGCCACGCCTTGCGGACAGCCAGCGCGCCGCATTTGAAGCGTGGGCAAAAGAATATCGCGGTGATTTAGGAATTGCGCTGTCCGATGTGGTCGGCATGGATGCATTTTTGCGCGATTTTGATTTGTATTTTTGCAAGCTGTTTGACGGCGTGCGTCACGACTCGGGCGACCCAGTAGAATGGGGCGAAAAAATGTTGGCGCACTACCAAGAACATCGGATCGACGCGATCGCAAAAACCTTGGTTTTCAGCGATGGTCTAACCGTGCCTAAAGCACTGATGCTGCATGATTTGTTTATTGGCCGCACCAAGCCGGTTTTTGGTATTGGTACAAACCTAACGTGTGACGTCGGTGTTAGCCCAATCAATATCGTGATCAAAATGGTCAGCTGCAACGGCCAGCCGGTGGCAAAATTATCCGACTCGCCCGGAAAAACCATGTGCGATGACCCGCTGTATTTAGCCTATCTAAAACAAGTTTTTTCCGCACATCCTGCGCCCAGTAGTTTCGCCACTCGGGGCATTCGGTAGCAGCAAAATCAGCGCTTGCACCGACTCCGCGTAGATGTTTTCGCTCATTGCTTCGGCAACGAGTAAGCCGCCTAAGGATGCGCCCATGAGTAAAGTCGGTTTTGAGGTTACGATTTGATCTCGTACTTGTCGCAAGTAGTGTTCGTATTGGGTGCTACCGAGCGCATCTGACGGTGTTAAGTCAAAGGCGTCAACAGGAAGGCCACCTGCTTCAAACACTCGCCGCCAAATCGACCATTCCCAAGCGCCACTGCCTGCACCCTGCAGCATCAGTGCACGCACGGTGAGTCTTTTTCCAATGTCCCCTTGCAGAGACTTATCTGCCGTGTCGCCTTGCGGCGAGACTCATCTGCCGTGTCGCCTTGCGGCGAGACTTAGACCATTATTGTGGCTGACGCTGCTTATCGAAATACTTAAAGAACTCGCTGTTTGGATCCAGTACCAAAATATTGCCCTGCTGGGCTTGGAAGCTCTTTCGATAAGATTCCAAGCTGCGATAGAAAGCGTAAAACTCAGGATCGGCGTTGTAAGCCTTCGCGTAGATCTCGGCGGCCTTGGCATCGCCTTCACCGCGCATGATTTGCGATTGACGTTCGGCATCGGCAATCACGACGTTGGCTAATTTTTCCGCCTCGGCGCGCAATTGCTCGGCCTGTTTTCGGCCATTCGCGCGCAGACCATCGGCGACCTGTTTGCGCTCAGACTGCATGCGCTGAAACACCGATTCGCTGACTTCATCCGGCAATTCAATGCGCTTGATGCGCACGTCCACCACTTCAATTCCGAAGGGTTTGAGCGCATCGCCTGAAGTCGACACGATTTGATCCATCATGTCTTGGCGCGCGCTTGCGACTAAATCTTTCAACGCGCGCTTGTTGAACTCGTCACGCAAACGGTCTTTCACAATTTGCGAAATACGACTGTTTGCTGCTGAAGTGTCTGCGCCGATTTGGGCGAATGCCTTGTAAAACAATCCGGCGTCGGTGATGCGCCATTTCACCACGGAATCAACCAATACGTGCTTTTTTTCGCCGGTCAAATAGCGCTCTTGGGGATTTTCTAAAGACAACAGCCGGGCGCTAAAGCGGCGTACGGTGTTGACAAATGGCAGCTTAAAATGCAGCCCGGGCGGCACTGAGGTTTTTTCGATCTGGCCCAAACGCAGTAGCATCGCGAGCTCATCTTGCCGCACGACATACAAAGACATTGTTGTAATAATCGCCAAGATCGCAGCGATGGGTAACCATAAAGCGCGCATTATTTTTGCCCCTCAATATTTGCTGCCGACGTGGCTTGCGGCAGTACTTCATTCGCAGATTTCTGCTGTAACAACTGATCTAGTGGTAGATAAATCATGCTGTTGCCGCCACCTGTTTGTTTGTCGATCAATACTTTCGGCGTTTTGGCGTAAATTGCTTCCATGGTTTCTAAATACAGGCGTTTACGCGTGACTTCAGGCGCCAGTTTGTATGCGGCAACCACTTGATCGAAGCGACTGGCCTCGCCTTTGGCGGTGGCGATCAACACATCGCGATAGGCTTCGGCATCCTGCAATAAGCGCGCCGAACGCCCTTCCGCACCGGGAACCAGTTTGCTTTTTTCAGCCAGTGCTTCGTTCACCAATTTCTGTTCGTCTTCGCGCGCACGAATCGCATCGTCAAAGGAGTTTTTCACCTCCGTTGGAACCGAAGCATCCTGCATGTTGACGGAGCTAATCAAAATTCCAGCGCGGTAACGATCTCGTAAAATAGTTTCCATCACTTTGCGTGCATCGTTGGCGATTTCGCCACGGCTGCCGACCAATACGTCATCCAAGGTGCGGCTACCGACGATTTGGCGAATCGCCGCCTCAGAAACTTGCACCAAAGTTTTTTCCGGGTCATCAATGCCGAAGGCGAACTGCAATGGATCATCAACGGTGTATTGCACAGCAAAATCGATGTCGACTAGATTTTCATCTTTAGTCAGCATGCGCACTTTTTCGTTGGTGGAGCGCACTTGGGTTACATCCACAAGCGTGACGGATTCAATTGGACGCGGCCAGGTGTAGTTCAAACCGGCGCTCAAGGTGCGGTCAAACTTACCGAAGCGCAGCACCACGCCTTTTTCGCGGGCGCTGATAATGTGAAAAGAATCCATCGCCGCCCACAGCACGACCAAGCCCAAAGCGAGCGCAATCAACACGCCAAAGCCACCGCTCGATTCGCCGTCGCTACCGCCAGAGCCATTGCCCGCATTGCCACGCTGCCGCGGTTTGCCGCCAAACAGGGCACCAAATTTGTTCTTTAAGTCCTGCAACGCTTGCTCAAGATCAGGCTGCCCACCGGCTTTGTTGCCACTCGATTTATTGCCACCTGCATTGTTGCCGGGCGGCTTACCCCATGGGTCTTTCGCGCCACCTTTATCACTGCCGTTTGATCCGCCACTGCCGGGCTCATTCCAAGCCATTTGAATCACCTTTTATTCGATGTTGTTTGCACTGACCCAATGTTGCCTGGGTGCGGGTAATAAACTGATTAATGCTGATTTTAACTGCGCCATGCCGGCGCCGGTATGCGCTGAAAGCCACACGCGCGGCGTGTTTCCTGTCTCGAAATGGGGTTGCTGATCGATTAAATCAATCTTATTCATCACGATAAGTTTTGGCGTCGCCGCTGCGCCAATTTCCTCCAATACTTTTTCGACGTCCTGAATATGTTCCGCTAACAGCGGGTCAGACGCATCGATCACATGCAAAAGCAACTGCGCTTCGCGCGCTTCCGTCAAGGTCGAACGAAATGCTGCCACTAGTTCGTGCGGCAAATCGCTCACAAACCCGACGGTATCCGCGACCGTAATTTCGCCGTGATCAGCTAAAAACACTTTGCGTACGGTTGGGTCTAGCGTGGCAAACAGCTGATCGGCGACATGTACTTTTGCTTTGGTCAACGCGTTAAATAGCGTGCTTTTACCGGCATTGGTGTAACCCACCAGGGCAATTTGCGATATCCCGCTGGCAGAACGACTTTTGCGCCCCTGTTCGCGCTGGCGCACCGCAACTTCTAAACGGTCAGACAAAATATCGACGCGTTTACTCAACAAACGCCGATCCAGCTCAAGCTGGGTTTCGCCCGGGCCACGATTGCCGATGCCGCCGCGTTGGCGCTCAAGGTGCGTCCAGCCGCGCACCAAGCGGGTAGACATATGCCGCAGCTGAGCGAGTTCTACCTCCAGCTTGCCTTCGTGGCTGCGTGCACGCTGGCTAAAAATATCTAAAATTAGGCTGGTGCGGTCAACAACCCGACACTGCACGTGCGCTTCCAAATTGCGCTCTTGCACGGGCGTGAGCTGATGATTCACCAGTACAAGTGAGAGTTCGAGTTCGGCAACTTTCTCTTTAATTTCGTCAGCTTTGCCACTACCGACAAAAAAGCGCGGGTTCGGCTGATCGGAGCGCGCCCAGAGCTCCGTTTTAATCTGCGCACCGGCAGAAGCGGCCAATTCGCGAAATTCGGCTGCGGCCTCAACCTCGCCTGCACGTCGACGTGTTTGCACAATCAGTGCATTTTCGCCGACTTGTTTGCGCTCAAACATTGGCGCGCTCATTTTTTCGCCGAGCGTTTGAAAGTCGCCATTTCCGGCACGTTAGCTGACTTATTCGTGCTCGGCATCTTCAACAGTCGCTTGATCATTCGGCCCGATATGGACGTTGCGAGATGGCACCACGGTGGAGATAGCGTGCTTGTATACCATCTGGCTGACAGTGTTTTTCAACAGCACCACGAACTGA
>JANNYO010000032.1:0-5950 GCA_031410115.1 Rhodanobacteraceae bacterium
CATAAAAGACGTGTTTTTTCAACTCTAATGCGCATTTAAACCGCCATTTATTCCCCTCCTGAAACCCGACGCAACGGTTTCAAGCCATCAATCAGTGCCGAATGCGCAATCGTCAATCCCAGCAGCGCAGGTGCGATCCACAGGGGTAAAAGTGTGTCCAGAATCGCGCGTGACGAGACGTGCACGGTGATTTGATTTCGAAAATATCCGGCAATTAGCGCAAGTATCGTCACCGCTAGGATTGCTAAAAAAATATCGCCAACACTTAAGTAGCCACTTTTGGATAAGGCTTTGAAATGCTCTCGGCTATGCTGCAACACGAAAAAGCAGCCAAACCACAGCGTCGCTGGCATTAGCGGCACCAATGCGAGCCAAAACAACCATTCCAGGATGACGGCGATAGCAATATTCCGTTTGCGCCAAAGCCGCCACGTCAGCGCCGTTGCAGCCGCTAGTGCAGCACCAACAATGCGCCAATATTCTGGGCTAGACGGCGGCTGGAAGTGCGCATCTGCAATCAAATATTGCAGCGGTGCGTGCAGCGCAATAACCCACATCAGCAGCAACGCGCCGGTGCCAAAGCGCAGGCGTGGCGGCGCTTGCTGCACGCCAAAATGCCAGGCCGATAAAATCAGTAGCAGCGCAGCACCCAAGGCCGGCAGTGCGCGATACAGCAAAAACCCCAAAGCGGCTGTCAGTGCATAAGCGCCGATCAACAGCAGTGCGCGTAGCAGCGGAAATCGGCGGATTAAAATCGCTAAATCAAACGCACCGTGCACACTGCCGAGCGCAATTAAAACCAAGGTCAGGGGTGTTTGCCAGCCTTGCGGGCAGAATACTGCTATGACGAGCGCTAGCGCGACGCCGACGATCACCGACTGGTCAATCGACCAAAAAGTGCTGGCAAAAATGAAGTCTTTGGTAACGCAGTGGCGATTCGGAGGTGATCTGTGACGCTAGCCGTGCCACCCAAAAAGCGAATTAGTGCGTCAGTCGGGGCGCTTGCAAACAAAGTTGTGAACCAGTCCGCAGCGCGCTCTGGATGGCGCTGGATGGCGCGCAAAAATAGCTGATCCATCCAATCGCTCAGCCTAGGCCGGGTGCGCAAAGGTGCCAAGCCATGTGCGTTAAATGTCTGCCGTGTCGCCTGATCGGCGAGACTTGTCCAGGATGTTTCCGACACCCAGCGTGCCAGTTGCTCCGCACCGCGCTGCGCCTCCAAAAAAGAATAGCCGGTTGCGCCGCGCAGCCAGCCCCCGCGCGCGCCGATTGGAATGCCTCGTGCGCCGACGATATCCTCAGAACGCGCCACGCGCATCGGAATAGCACCATTTTCAACGCGCAGGCAGGCACCCAACTGCAATTGGAAATGCCGCATTAGGTGCGTGCTGAGCGCCATCTGGCTTGCGGCAAAATCCGGGATCGCGGCGTTAGGCGTTATCCAGGTGTCCTGCACCAAAACACGATCCGCGTGCAACGGCAGTAGGTAAACAAAACGTACCGCCCCCGCTTGGGCAATACGAAAATCCATAAGAACCGCAGTATCCAGCGCTAACGGCTTGCCGCATTGGCGTGCGCTAAATTCGCCACCTGCGAACACTTGCCAGAGCGGCGCATCGACGTGCATCGGGCTTGAATCAAAACACAAATCCACGGCGTCAGCATCGGCCGATGGCGCATGCGTCGCCGCACCAATCGCGCTGTGCGCCGCCGCATAAAATTGATCTGAAGGCAGCAAACAATAGGGGGTTTTTTCGACGTTTAATGTCAAGGATCGCGTCGAATCGAACACCGCAATCTTGCTGAAACGCCTGGACACCGCTGACTCAAAGCGGTGTGCGTGCAGGGCAAAGTAACTGAAGCTTTTATCGTGGCTATAGCCCGCACGCGGATCAATCAAGTGCAATTTGATCTCAGGAATTTTGGCGCGCAACGCTGCCGCGACTGACAGCCCTGCCATGCCGGCACCCAAAAGCGTGACATCACGCGCAGCAGCGCCAGATTTTCCGAGGTCTCGCCGGAAGGCGAAACGGCGAAAAAAGTCCGGCCGGAAGGCGAAACGGCAAAAAGATTCTCGCCGATTAGGCGACACGGCAGATGGTCCGCTGCAATTAGTCGGCAAAGCCATCGGCAATCAGCATCGGTTGCAGATACATTGCCAACTCAGCGCTGGTTTCGGTCGGTGCGGTTTTTATGCTGAGCAGTAGGCCGCTCAAACACAGCAGGAGTTTGCGTGGTGTTGAGACAACGGTGCGGCGGGCAAAGCCCAGTTCGCCCAATTCGCGCTGCACCTGTCTGCCAATTTCACGATAGACTTTTGCTGCCACCGCGACCGCTGTACGATTTCTTATGGGGATGTAGTGCAGGCCGCTCATGCCCGCACGATACAGCACTTCCGCTAGCGCCAATAGACGCACCAATGCGGGCACACATTTTTCTAATTCCACGACCGCACCGCGCGCCAACGCGGCAACATCCAACGGCGCGAGTAGCCAGCTTTGCGGCAAGTACACCCGCCCAATTGCAGCGTCCGCAACCACGTCACGCGCGATGTTGGATAACTGCATCGCCATGCCCAACGCGCAGGCGTGGCGCGCCGCAGCATTCAACTCTCGCCGATCAGGCGACACGGCAGACAAATCCGGCCGAATAGGCGACACGGCAGACAAGTCTCGCGATTGATCCGCGACACCCAGCAGCGGCAACATCATTAGCCCGACGGTGCCGGCGACGCCATAGGCATAAGCCAACAGCGCCTGCTCGTCGGCGATTTTGCGCGCGGGCACCATGTCCTCGGTGCACGTTTGGGTTAATCGAAGCAAGCAGCGCCGACGCCGCCACGCGTTGCCCGGCAGCGCGTCGATCTCGGCAAGCCATGGATGGTCTGCGCCAAGGTGTTGGTTATTGTCAGCATCCAAGGCGGCAGTCAGTTCGGCCAAATTGTTTGCCGTAAACTGAGTCGACGGAGCGCGCTGGGCTGCATCGATGTCCGCCGCATCATCAATCGCGCGACACAGGCGATACAGCGTTTCCACTTGTGCTTTGGTGCGCCGCGACAACAGTGCTGCGGCAAGCGTAAAACTGGCGCTGTGGCGTTTTAACGCGTAAGGCGCAAGGTCAATGTTCATGCCGCGCGCGCTGGTGTGCAAAACGCCGGAAAATCTTGTCGAACCAGGGCTTCTACGACTTTCGCGGAGCACAAAACCCCCGGCACACCCGCGCCCGGATGCGTGCCGGCCCCGGCGAGGTAGAGCCCACGCAAATCTTCGCTGCGGTTGTGAAACCGAAAGTAAGCTGACTGGCGCAACGTTGGGCTCAGCGAAAATCCAGCGCCCAAATAGCTGCCCAATTCATGCTCGAAATAATCTGGCGTCACGCTAAAACAGACGCTGAGATTGGCCTGTAAATCTGGCATCAGTCGCGCCTCCAACTGGGTCAAAATCAGCGCGCGCAGTTTCGGCTCGGCGCTTGCCCAATCGATGCCATGGCCGTTATGCGGCACCGGTGCCAACACGTAGAATGCATCACAGCCGACCGGCGCCATCGACGCATCGGTTTTCGTTGGGCGATGCAAATAAAGGCTCGGATCCTGCGCCAACACACCGCCCGCGATATCGTTAAGTAACTCGCGATATCTTGCGCCGAACAGCACCGTGTGGTGCTCAATGCCTGGATAACTTTTACGCGTGCCAAAATACAGCACGTAAAGGCCGAAACTGTAGTCGCGCTTGGCGATGCGCGCCGGGCTATGGCGGTGTTTCGCGCCGTTTAGCAGTTTGCTATATGTGATTGCTGGATCGATGTTGCTGACCACAATATCGGCCTGATAGCGCGCCAAATTCGTCCGTACCGCCGTAACTTGCCCCTGCGTTACTTCGATCTGCGCCACCGGCTCAGCCGTGCGCACCTGCACGCCGGTTTCGCGCATCAGCTGCGCCAATGCCTGCACCAAAAGCCCGGTGCCGCCGCGCGCAAACCACACGCCTGATTCGCGCTCCAACGCATGAATTAACGTGTAGATCGAGCTGGTGCGAAACGGGTCACCCCCCACAAGTAAGGAGTGCATCGAAAAAAACTGCCGCAGGCTCGGGTGTTTGATGTGCTCAGCGATGAGCGTGGCGACGGATTTATCTGCGCGCAACCGAATCAAATGCGGTGCGGCGCGCAGCATGTCAGTGACTTTGGTAAACGGCGCGGCACCGAGTTCTACATAGCCTTTTTGATACAGTTTTTGCGCGTGGCTGAGCAGCTTTTTGTAGCCCGCGACGTCGTTAGGGGCGAAGCGTTCAATCTCGGCGTACTGCTGCGCGAGCGTGCCGCCATAGTTAAATTTCGCGCCTGTGGCATCGATTAGTTGGTACCAAGGTTCAACCGGCACGAGTGGCAGTTTATCCGCGCGGCTTTGCCCAAACAGTGCATACAGTTCGTCCAACAAGGCCGGTGCGGTAATGACGGTCGGACCCATGTCAAAGGTGTAGCCATCACGCGTTTGCGTGCGTGCGCGCCCGCCTAAATCAGCGTGGCGCTCCAGCAAAGTTACGTCGAATCCCAGTGCACGCATCCGCAGTGCACTGGCGATGCCACCCAAACCCGCGCCTAGTACGATCGCCTTCATGGGTAGGAATCTAACGGCTTTAGGCGATGTTGAGCGCGCTAAATCTGGCGCAGAGCGTCGCGAATTTGCGCATCACGCGTGATTTGCTGTGCCGCCATCACCACGACCAAGCCCAAGCCGACCTTATTAACCAAATCGGCGATGTTGTAAATGAGCTCACGAGCGATTTTTGCTTCCGTACTGCCGGTGAAGCAGGCCACCATAAAGCCGATCGGGTAGACCGCCCAGCCGAAGGCAATGAATAAGCGCATTCCAGCAAAGGCCTTTTTAACCGGCGCGACTTTGTCACGCGAGAATTCCGTAAGCGAACTGAAAATAATGAAAAGTAAGAACAGCCATGCCAAAGTGCCCAGCGCGAACAACATCCAGACTTCCGTCGATGCGCCGCTGGTATTCAACAGATGTTCGCCGAAATAGCCGCAGACAATCATGATTAAATCGGCAATGACCATGATCCAGACCAAGCCGCGTTTGTCCTGCGAAATTTGCAGCAACAGAGCGAATTTGACCAACATCAACGGCGTGGTGACGATCCAGTCGATGTAGCGATATTCGGTTGGAAACGCCAGTAACGTGGCTGGATTACCGTCGGTACCAACGATGCCTTGCATCTTAAAATACAGTGTTGCCGCAATGGCGCAATAAATCCCAGAAATCGTTGCTGCCGAGCGAAACTCCGGCGCAAGCGAATCGCGCTCCATAAAAAAATACAGGCTCGCACTCGCCATGCCAAGGAAGGTAATTAGGAACGTGTATTGGGTAATTAGAGTAAAGCCATCCATAGCGATTTCCTGTGGGCGTGAGCGGTTGGAGTGTCCATTGTGCTTTTACAGCTGCGTGAATTAGCCGTCACACATGTCAAAAAATGTTGATGTAGCAAGTTGTTACATGCGTTTAGTGCTTTGAGTGGGCAGAGTTGGGGCAACGTTACTAGACCGCGCGTGCGCACCAAACCATGCAACCCAGACCCAACTTTTACCATGCTGCTTGATACGTTAATCTTTCAAAAAACTGAGACTGCGCGGGCGGAATTGGCGGGCCGAACCTTAGGCCTTTCCAACGAGCTGCGGCTGGTTTTAGTTTTGATTGATGGCAGGCGTGACGTTGCAGCATTGGCGACATTGAGCCCCAGAGTTGCCGCCTCGCGCGATTGTTTAGAGCAGCTGCTGGACATGGCAGCGATCGAGGTGATCGGCGAATCCCAGCCGGGCGAGAGTGGTTCTTTTGGCTTTGATAGTGTGCGCGGCTACGACAGTGCGCGTGTCGATCCGGCGAAACCCATGTCGGCAATTTCGCAAGCGCCCCTGATTGCAAGCGCTGCGCTCAGCGTCGCGG
>JANNYO010000033.1:0-4911 GCA_031410115.1 Rhodanobacteraceae bacterium
GCCAACACTATTAGCAAGTGCTGCATTACCCGCCGCATTGGTGCCAATCAAATTGCCAAGAATGCGATGACCGCTACCGCCAGCAATAATTCCTTCATTAGCTTGCCCACCAATGACATTGCGTTGATCCGGCGAGGTGCCACCCACACGGCCGTTGATACTGAGATCGCCACCGAAAGGATTCCCGCCAAAAACAATGCCCAGCGTGTTCGGCACTGCGATGCTGCCGGTAACATCGGTGCCGATAAAGCAACCTTCCACTGTGCCCACAACGGTGGCTCGGCCAGAAAAATCAATCGCGGCCACGCCGATAAAACCGTTGATCACCAGGCCGCGCACCAAGCCGCTGGTGGTGAAGTAGCTGATCGCGCGTGCGCAACTTGGGCATTGCGCACCACTCAATACAATCTTCAAAACCGCGTTGCTGCCGCCTTGATCTGGCGTGTTGGTATTCGGTGTTGCGCCCGGCTGGCTGTAGCCGTCGAAGTTCAGCGCGCCGGTGAAAATTGAGTCTAAACTGGTCGCAGGTGCGATCGTGCAAACGCCGGTTGCGGCGGTGCAGCCGGTGTCGGTCATGGGGATATTGAACTGCGCGATATCGGTTTCGGCCGTGTTGTTGGCTTTGTTGATGGCGCCACGCAAAGAGCAGTCGCCGGCTGCCGTCGAGCAGACAGTCAAATTGAAATCGGAGGTGGTGTCGACGGTGAAGGTGGCGGCGTGCAGGTGCGTTTGTAACAACAGGCCTGCGATAAGGTTTAGGGCGTTAGCTTTCATGAGATGTTCCTTTTGGATGCGAGCAAATACGGGCTGTTGCTCTGGTAAACCCACGAAATGCTCGGCGTCCGCCAAGATCTACAAAAGTTTGGGTTTGGGCTGAAACTGCACCCACTCAAGAAAAAAATTCTCAAGTGCTGGCTTATGGATTTCGCGACGCTGAGCGAGGTGGGCTAGACTTACACGCTTCACGCGAGGTAGATATTTGGCTATGGGTGATGTCACGCTACTTTTAGAACGCGCACGCGGCGGCGATGGTTCGGCTTGGGATCAGGCAGTGGCGCTGGTTTATGCGGATCTCAAGCAAATCGCGCGCGGGGTTTTAGGCGGGCGGGCGCAGCAAAGCTTGAACGCCACCAGCTTGGTGCACGAATGCTATTTGCGCATGGAGCGCGCGGGTGCGGCGGGCGTGTTGAATCGGCAGCATTTTTTGGCGCTGGCGGCGCGCGCGATGCGCCAGCTTATGCTTAATCACGCGCGCGATCGTGTCGCGCAGAAACGCGGCGGGCTGGCGCGCCAGACGACGCTTTCCAGTGCCGACGAAGAAACCGCCGCCGATACCCAAGCCGAACATTTGATCGCATTGAGTAAGGCGCTAGATCGACTGGGTGAAACCGATGCCACCGCCGTGCGCGTCATTGAGTGCCGCGTTTTTTCCGGCATGAGCGACGAAGAAACGGCCGCCGCCTTAGACCTTCCGCTGCGCAGCATGCAGCGCATTCAGGCAACTGCGAAAGCGCGTTTGGCTGAGTTGCTGGCGGATTCGGCCTAACAACGGGGTAATACTGGATATGCATGCGCCGCGCGAAGCCACCGAAATTTCTGACATTCTCAAACTGCTACAGCCCGGCGAGTTACTCGGTGGGTCGCTGTTTCGCAGTCTAATCGCGCAAACCGAAACCGCTTTTCATGTGCCGCTGGGCCTGCGCCTGGGGCCGTTCGCCGTGCGCGCAGAAATTGGCCGCGGTGGCATGGGTGTGGTCTATTTGGCGGAGCGCGTCGACGGCGAGTTTAGCCAGCAGGTTGCCATCAAGTGTGTCGCGATAAATCACGGCACATCTGCCCGCCCAGACGGTGCGCCAGACGCGGCACAACAGACGCTTTTTCGCCACGAACGCCAGCTGCTGGCAGAACTCAAACACCCCCATATCGCCCGGTTTATCGACGCTGGAAGCACCGATTCGCTGCTGTGGTTTGCGATGGAGCTGGTGCAGGGCGCGCATTTTGATGCGCATCTTGCGGCAGTCAAACCGGATTTGAACGCGCGCCTAGCGCTGGTGCAGCAGGTCGCTGGTGCGCTGAGTGCGGCGCATGCACGCCTGCTGGTGCATCGTGACGTCAAGCCTAGCAATGTGATGATTGACGCCGATGGCAGCGCCAAACTGCTGGACTTTGGTATTGCTGGGTTTGCCAGCGAGGCGCTTGCCGCGTATTCCCCCGGGTGGGCCAGCCCCGAGCAGCTGGCACTGACCCCAACCGGCCCGGCATCAGATCAATACCAGTTGGGCCGGCTACTTAGCATTGCCTTGCAAGATCTTCAGCTGCACGGTGAACGCGGTAGCGAATTACGCGCCATCGCGGCAAAAGCCTGTGCCGCATCGCCACTGGCCCGCTATGGATCCGTGGCAGATTTCAGCCTGGATATTCAGCGCTGGCAAAACAAACTGCCGGTGCTGGCGCGCGGCAGCGGCTTAGCCTACAGCTTGCGCTGTGCGGTGCGGCGCCACCCGTGGATCACCGCAGTTGCTGCGGCGGCGCTGATCATCGCAGTCGGCAGCCTGCTGTGGTTCAACGCAAGGCTGCAATCGGAGCGCGATTTGGCGCGCACTGAAGCGGCAAGGGCGACTGCGACCAAGGACTATCTGCTGAGCCTGTTTCAAGATGGCGATCCAACGCGCGGCACCGATGCCAACTTAACCGCGCGCGAACTGATTCGTGCGGGTGTGGCGCGGGTGGAAACGGATCGAAGCCTGCCCATTGAAGTGCGCCAAGAGCTACTGCTGCTGATGACTGAAATTCAGCTACGTTTGGGCGAATCAGGTACGGCGAAACGCCTGCTGGCAAACCTTGACAGGCATACCGTCACGGCTGAGATGGCAAAAATGTGGGCCGCCCGCATTGGCGTGATAGAAGGCAAGCCCGAGCAAACCTTAGCGGCGCTGCAATGGCTTGATGCACAGCAGCCTTCAAACTTAGTGACGGTAATGCTTGCGCGCGCCGAACTTGACGCGGGTAAAACTCAGCAGTCCGAACAGCGGATAGAGCGCTTGCTTGCGCAGCCCACACTCAGCGCGACGCTACGCAGCTCCGCGCTGGTCAATATGTCGGTCGTACAAATTAAAAGTGGCCGGCCGTTGCTGGCGATTGAATCCAATCGTCAGGCGCTAGCCGCCCTTGCGCTTGCCACACCAGCGGTGTCACCGGTTCCTGCCTATATCAACACGGCGCTGGCGGAAATTGACTTAGCGCGCTTTGATTCCGCACTCGCCAATTTGGCGCACGCCGAGTCTTTATTAGTTACCTTTCCACATCAGCGCAATCAATTTTTGATTCTACAAAATCGCGGCATGGCGCTGTTTCGCAAAGGCGACACGCCCGCCGCGAATGCCGTTTGGCAAACCCTGCTCGGGCTGGCTGAGCACGGTGTCAATCCTGGCATTGAGGCGGCGACACTGCATAACCTTGCCGCCATCGCGGATGCTAATGACGACGCGATCTTAAGCATTGTTTACTCGCGCCGCGCCGAAATTCTGCGCCTACAGCTGGGCGATGCGGTCGCGGCGATTTCATCAACGATCAACATCGCAGCCAAACTCAGCACGATTGGTTTGCATGCGCGCGCTATAGAAGTCAGTGAAAAGGCCGCAGCACTTGCCAAAACCCTCGCGCGCCCAGACCTTGCGACGCGCGCCGAACTGCAGGCCAGCTTGAGCCACTGCCATCTGACGCCAACCAGCTGCAACACACGCTTGCAGGCGGTAGCGGAGCAATTTTTGTCGCAAAATAATATTGTCAAAGCGCTGGAAAGTATCGAAAAAATGGCAGACGTCGGCTATCTGGTTGCGCATACAGATAATGCCCAAATCTCAAACGTCGCCTTGGATGCGGACGCGCTCACGCGCGCGCTTGGGCTGAGCGCGTTGCTGGAAAAACAGCTTACCGACAGCCCCGAGGCCAGTGCGGAACTGAGCGATATCAAAGTCTGGATTGGCGCCCTGCAGCGTGCCGATTTGGCACCAGTCAAGACGCTTGCAGCCGACAACCCCATTCGCCAGCTGGTGCTGGTGCAGATGGCAATCCAGCAAAAACAAATGAAACTTGCGGCGCATTGGCTCGCAAGCTTTGATGTCGAACGTGAAGACTATTGGCGACTCAAAGCACAGCTTGCGCAGAACCAGCAGCAACCCATGCTTGCCAAAGCCGTTGCACAACAGCGTGCTTTGTTACAGGCGCGGGCGTTGGCGGCATTGGCGGACAAGCGTTGAAGTTTTCACCGCAGATGGCGCGCGTTGGGGCAACGTGGCGATTCCACGCATGGCCGCCAACTGCGCCTTTGGCGATAGCGATGGCCGCAGTTTGTATGTCACTGCGCGCCAGGGTTTGTATCGGGTGCGCTAACGCTTGCCGGTGCGCTGGATCGCTTGTTGCTCTCAATCTATGCGCAGCTGCGCACCCTCGCCAGCCGTCAGCTGCGCCGTATTGGCGGCTCGCCGACGCTGAGCACGACGGTACTGGTGCACGAGGCCTACGAACGCCTCGCGGGAGCGATTGCGCTGGTTAGGCGACGGCAGGCAAAGCGGCGCACGCAACATCAGCTTAAATAAACGGCGGAATTAAGGCGCGTCACCCGAATGGTATAGTCGCGACCCTTTTTCAGGGTTTGGAACGGTTTCTAAGACCTTTCTGGGCTGCGGAAGCTTGATTTTATGCGCCTTTCGACGATTAAACTGGCCGGGTTTAAGTCATTTGTAGACCCAACCGTGCTGCACCTTCCGACCAATTTGACCGGTGTCGTTGGCCCGAATGGCTGTGGCAAAAGCAATATTATTGACGCGGTGCGCTGGGTGATGGGCGAATCTGCAGCATCGCGCTTGCGCGGCGATTCGCTGACCGACGTGATTTTCAACGGCTCCTCTG
>JANNYO010000034.1:0-4872 GCA_031410115.1 Rhodanobacteraceae bacterium
AGCGTCAATGGCGCGGGCGGCGCGGTGTTAACCGAACGCAGTTTCGAGGCGCTAGCCGGCTTGAATCAGCTCAGCTGGGATTTGTTAGTTGATGCCGACAAAGCACTTGAAATTGAGGCGGTGGACATCAAATCGCGCAGCGAAAAAGGTGACCTGAAACCTGACGCGTCCGGTTTAATCAACGCCAAAGAAACGCCCTACGCGCAGGCAAAAAAATATGGCTGGCCGCAATATATTCAGCCGGGTGATTACATCGCCCGTTTCAGTATCGGTGCTGCCAGTTCGGAAATTAAGTTCAGCGTGAGCGCACCCAAAGCGCTGGAATCGCGCGCGCCGGTATTGCCGAAAGTGCGGGGAAAATAACAGGGCTAAAAAAGCTCGGCCTGCGCGCCCATTGCTTTACGCACCGGTGCGTAGCTGCGCCGATGTATGGCGCAGGCGCCAAGCTCGCTCAACGCACGCAAATGCGTCGGTGTGGGATAGCCCTTGTGCACTTCAAAGCCATAGTCAGGATAGATTTTTGCCTGTTCTAACATCAGCGCATCGCGGCTGGTTTTAGCCAGAATCGAGGCGGCGGAAATGCAAGCCTCGGTTTGATCGCCTTTAACGATCGCACGCGCTGCGCAAATCAGGCCCGGCGGCACTTTATTGCCGTCGATTAGCGCCAAATTTGGCGCCGGATTGAGCATAGCCACGGCCCGGCGCATGCCGGTCATGGTGGCCTGAAAAATATTGAGCAGGTCAATTTCGCTGTGGCTTACTTCGACAATTGCGTAGGCCAGCGCCCTCTCAATAATCTCCAATCGCAGGGCATCGCGATCTAGCGCTTTGAGCTGTTTGGAGTCACGCAAACCCGCAATCGGGCGATCTGGGTGCAGGATTACGGCGGCGCACAGCACTGGGCCGGCGAGTGGGCCGCGCCCGGCTTCATCGACGCCGCAAATCAAAGCGATCATGGTGAGTCTCCGCTTGCGGACACGGCAGATGAGTCAGGCGCCAGCAGCGCTTGAATCGCGCGCGCCGCACTCTGGCTGGCGTTGCGGCGCAAACTAACGTGCATATCGTGATACGCCGCTTTTAACTCTGTCGACGCGCCGCTAATCAACACCGGCGTGATGATCTGCGCAATCGCCGCGGGTGTAACGCCGTTTTGTTCAAGCTCAGGCACCAATTCACGCTCGGCAAGTTTATTGGGTAGCGAAAAAAAGCGCGCCTTCAGCAACCCCAATCGGCGCGCGAGCCAGTACGTCAGCGCATTTAAGCGATACGCCACCAGCATCGGTTTGCGCGCTAAAGCCGCCTCCAACGCCGCAGTTCCAGACGCCACAATCACCGCGTCGGCAGCTTGCAGTGCCAACTGCGCTTGACCATCGATCAGCAGCACGGAGTGGTCCGGCTGCATTTGCCCTTCTAGCGCGCGGCGCGCGCGGGCGCTTGCCATCGGCGCAATGACGGTTAATTTCGGCAACGCTTTTTTGATCAGTGCGGCGGCATCTAAAAAATCTTTACCCAAGCTTTTGACTTCACTCAAGCGCGAACCGGGCAGCAGCGCCAGGATTGGAGTGTTCAGCGGCAGCCCCAGAGTAATTCTGGCAAAATTTGGCGCAGGCTCAAGCGGGAACTGGTCTGCCAACGGGTGCCCAACAAACTCCGCGTGTACACCGTGCTGGGCATAAAGCTCCGGCTCAAACGGAAACAAACACAGCACTAAATCGGCACTCTGGCCGATTTTTTTTGCACGCTCGGGCCGCCACGCCCAAATGGACGGGCTGACGTAGTGGATTGTTGCTAAACCGGTTTTTTTCAGCTGACGCTCGATCGGCAAATTGAAATCGGGTGCATCAATACCGATAAATGCGCTTGCCTTTAGATCCAAGGTTTGCCGCAGCACCTGCGCGCGGCGGCGCAGCAACCTTGGCAAATGGCGCAGTACCTCAAACAGCCCCATCACCGCCAGCTCATCACTGGCAAACCACTGCACAAGGCCAGCTTGCAGCATCAAATCACCACCGACACCAAAAAACTGCGCCTGCGGATAGCGCTGCCGCAGGGCCTCAATCAGCCCGGCACCAAGCGCATCGCCCGAAGCCTCGCCTGCAACTAGAACAAAACGCATGTTACTTCCGGGCACGCTAGTTCCGTGTCCTTCAAGCCGGAGTTCATCGCACTATTCAAGTTCGGCGAGTGCGGCATCAATATCAAGCTGTTCCATCGCATCGCGCGCTTTCAGTTTTGCCGCAGCGGCAAATGCGCCGCGCGCAGCATCGGCGTTTTTCTTGGCATTCAACAACAACAATCCACGGCCAAATTCTAAATGCACTACCGGCGCGCTCGGCGTTAATTTTGCTGCGGTTTCGAAATGTTTGATCGCCTCATCGGCGCTGGCACCGTAGGTTAGTTTGCCGATCATGCCGCCAATTTTGCTAATGATTTCGGCGTGATACATCGCCATCGCCACGTGCGCTTCGGCATGTTTTGGGTTCAACTCAAGCGCTGCTTTTAAGCTTGCTTTAATCTTGCCGCCCAACCCTTGCGCCAATGCTTTCGTAATGCTGATGCACTGGCTGTATCGACCCAGTGCGAAAGCATGAAAATAGTGCGTATTGGCATCATGGCTCAGAATTGATTTCGCCGCTTCACAGCGCTCAGCGCCGGCTTGATAAAGCGCCATTTTTTGCGCTTCGTCATCGCACAAGGCTGCCGCGTAAATGCCGCTGGCCTTGGTTGCAAGGGCTGCACCAAAAGCGCCAAGCGCCTCGCCTGCTTTCGTCGCCGCCTGAAAATCGCCGCTGTGAAACGCGCGCCAGCCACCTTCCAGCTCGGCGGCAATTGCTTTCGCATCGCCTTTCATAATCTTTT
Organism: Rhodanobacteraceae bacterium; assembly: GCA_031410115.1. Taxonomy (GTDB): domain Bacteria; phylum Pseudomonadota; class Gammaproteobacteria; order Xanthomonadales; family SZUA-5; genus JANNYA01. Next base: position 2,860 of record JANNYO010000034.1, read on the forward strand.
TTAATTGCGCCGCGCCTTCAATGTCCGATGCAATCGCTTTGGCATCGGGATAGGGCGTACCGTCGCCGCCGTGCAGGCCCGCCCAGGCTTTTTTTAACGCAGGCCCGGCATAGCCAAATGCGCTGGCATCGTGTGGGAACGCAGTCCATTTTTTTGCAGCCATAGCGATAATCGCTCCATCACAATTCGGGGGTTTAAGAATGGCTGCAACACCGGTCTAGACGCAAGTCTGTTTTACTGGCGCGGGCGATACGCTATGGCATATTTGCTGCGCTGCCGCAAACACGATAGTTAGCTAAATAACCACCTGCATATTTTCGTTTTAGAGTAAGCGCTCCTAAACAATTGCACCCGATTGAGTCTAACTAGTTGATAAACAAAGCCTTTCAGCGCGCTACGCTAGTGCGTTTGTTCTATCGGCTGCGCTGCAAAGTTGCGCCATCGGCGGAAAAGTTGGTTTGAAAAAGATTCTGTGGATTGGTTTAGCGGAAGGCAAAACAAATTTTGCCGGACGCAACAGAGATCGCCGCCGAGGCGTTAAAAAATTACTAGCGCTTTTCGCACCACTTGTTTCCCCCCACTTTCTTAAACTTAACCGGAGCATCATCATGGCAAAAATTAGCACCTTAAAAACAGCAGCCCGTAAAACAACCAGCGCAAACAAAACCGTCAAATCTGCGGTCAAAGTTGTGCGTGCAGAAGGCTCAATCGCAGCAGTTAAGGGTCGCGAATTTGTCCTCGCAACTGTCGGTGCTGCAGCGATCGTGCGCAAGCAGGGCGAAAAATTAGTCGCCAGTTTCTTAGGCGAAACCGCGCAACTGCGCAAGCAAGGCACCGCCCTTGCAACCAGCGTTTTCGGCGACGTGCAAGAACAAGCGAACGGCGTTTTAGCGCAGGTCAAATCCGCAACCGCTGCAAACTTGGGCTGGGTTGGCGAAAAAGCGCAAGATCAATTCGGCAAGGTGTTGAACCGCATTGGCGTGCCAACCAAAGCCGACGTCAACGAACTCAGCCGTCGCGTTTCTGAGTTGCACAAACAAGTCAAAGCGATGAAGAAAGCCGCATAAGCATCCCGCTGACTGAATCGAAAAAAGCCGCGCGCAGCAATGTAGGCGGCTTTTTTTATGGCGCTGTAAACGACTTCAACGCACAAACCGCCTCAAAACTCAGGGCAAACCGGGCTAAATATTTGCGCAGCCGATCCGCATCATTGCTGCTTGCCTTCGCCGCGCGCGAGGCCTGAAACAACGTGCGCCCGGCTTCTGACATTGTCCGGCTGGCCTGACAAACGCGCAAGACATCCAGCAACTGCGCACGATCAAAACGATCCAAACCATCGAGCTGCACGCCCAAAGTTGCCAAGCTTTCAGACTGACGCATTTCGCCCTCGGTGGTGTCATCGCGCCTGCCCCAAAGGCGGCGCAGGCGAGCGATTTCCTCATCGACGACGTCCACATTGATACGCCCAGCATGGCTTAGTGTCGCCATGCGCGTGATCGATGCGCCAAGATCACGAAAATTCCCCGGCCAGCTGGCCTCGGCTGACTGTGCGAATTTCAAATAGCGCGATTTTGCGTCGCTTAAAAAACGAATTTGCTCGTTGTTGGCCTTGGCAAAGCGCAGCAATTCAAACTCGATATTTGGCTCAATATCTTCGCTGCGCTCTTTCAAACCGGGCAGATAAAACGTCCAGAGGTTCAAGCGTGCAAATAAATCCTCGCGAAAGCGCCCTTGCTGCACGGCGCTGGTTAAATCCCGATTGGTGCCGGCAAGCAGTTGAAAATCACTGCTGACTTCTTTGTCGCTGCCCATCGGCAAAAAGCGCTTGTCTTCGATCGCGCGCAGCAGCATCGCCTGTTCGTCCGCACCCAGCTCGCCGATTTCATCTAAAAACAGCAAACCGCCGTCGCTACTTTTCAGCAGCCCAGGGCGTGCTTCAGCAGCGCCGGTGAACGCGCCACGCACGTGGCCGAACAGCGCCACACTGCGCGGCGATACCGCAAGTTCGGCGCT
>JANNYO010000035.1:0-7367 GCA_031410115.1 Rhodanobacteraceae bacterium
CTGGATTCGCGGCGATTGGCAAATCGCCTGTTGGAGTATGTGGCGCGTGCCGACAGCGAAGCTTGGTCAAGTTCAAGCGAATCCGCTTTCGCTGCTTTCGCGTGGCAAAATTTTCGACAATTTGCGTCGCTCGCTGGTGCCTCCGGCGCTGCTGTTGATTTTGCTGTTGGGCGTTGGACTCATGGCGCAGCCGTGGTTTTGGCTATTGAGTGTGCTGATGATTATGTTTCTGCCGAGTTTTTTAGGCAGCTTGCTCAGCGCCACACATTGGCCGGCGTTGGTGTCACTGCGGCAACATTTGCGCGAGGTTGCGCGCGGCGCAACACAAAGTTTTGCCCTGCTTGGCTTTCGCGTTGCCACTGTGCCGTTTGAGGCAGCCGTTAGCGTTGGCGCAGTTGTGCGCGCGTGCTGGCGCATGGGCGTTTCGCACCGCCAACGGCTCGCCTGGCGCACATCTAGCAGCCTAAGCCAGGCAAGCGGCAGCATTTTTGCTAGCTATCAAACCCTGTGGCCCGCACCGTTCGCCAATGCAACCCTGCTTGAGGAGTCCTGTCGCGCGGCCGTTAGCCGTCAGATCGCATTTGGCTTAGAACGCGGTTTGCCGTGGGGGGTGTCGGAATCCGGCTACAGCAAGCTCGATGCCAATTTCAACTACCAGTACCACGCCTTCGGTGTGCCAGGGCTGGGACTAAAGCGCGGTTTGGCGGTGGATTCTGTCGTGGCACCGTACGCTTCGGCGCTGGCGCTGATGGTGCTGCCGGTGGCGGCGTGCGCGAACTTACAGCGTTTTGCCGCCAACGGTATCGGCGGGGATTTTGGCTTCTTTGAGGCGGTTGACTACACCCCCCATGCGCATCGCACGTGGGCAGTCTAGTGTCGTCGTGCGCTCGTTTATGGCGCATCACCAGGGCATGAGTTTGCTCAGCATCGCGCATTTATTGCTGGACCAACCGATGCAGCGCCGCTTTGTCAGTGACCTGCGGGTGCAGGCGACCCTGCTGCTGCTGCAGGAGCGGATTCCAAAGAATGCGATCTTCCATCAGCGCTTGAACGACCCGTCGGCGGCGCTGACCTTGGATGCACAGCGCAGGTTAAGTTCGCCCGGCATCGGCGCCCACACCGCAAGCCCCAGAGTGCAGCTGCTGTCCAATGGCCGCTATCATGTGATGCTGACGAATGCGGGCAGTGGCTACAGCCGCTGGCAGGGCATGCCAGCCGTGCGAGTAGCCAAGGACGGGCCGGATGTTGCGGCCGCTGCGGCCCTGCCGACGATGTCAGTTTCGCGCTGGCGTGAGGACGCAAGTTGCGATCATTGGGGCACATTTTTCTATCTGCGCGATCAGTCCACGGGTGAGTTTTGGTCCGCCACACATCAGCCCACCTGCCGACGTGCAGACAGCTACGAGGCCATTTTTAGTGAAGGGCGCGCCGAGTATCACCGCCGCGATTTTGAAATCGATTGCGCCACGGAAATTGTGGTGTCGCCGGAAGACGATGTTGAGGTGCGCCGAATCACGCTTAGCAACCGTTCGACTAGAGCCCGCACGATCGAGTTGACCAGCTATCAGGAAGTTGTGTTGGCGCCGCAAATCGCCGAGTTGATGCAGCCAGCATTTAGCAATCTTTTTGTGCAAACTGAAATCTTTCCGGCGCGGCGCGCGATTGTGTGCAAACGGCGGCCACGATCTAGCGGCGAGGCGAGTGCATGGATGTTTCACTTGCTCGCCACCAACGGCGATGCGATCTCGCAGATTAGCTATGAAACTGACCGTATGCGCTTTATCGGGCGCGCAGGTACCCTGACGGCGCCGCTGGCGCTACGTGCGCGTGGGCAGTTATCCAACACCCAGGGATCTGTGCTCGATCCTATCGCCGCGATTCGATGCAGCATCACGTTAAAGCCTGGGCAATCGGCAACGGTAGATTTTGTCAGTGGCGCCGGCTCGATGGCGTCATCGCTGGATTTTGTGAATGGCACAGGCGCGACTGCGACATCGCCGCCGCCAACCACTGCCGAGGCCGGTGTCGAGGATGCCTGCACTCAGCTCATGGCGCGCTATCAGGATCGCCATCACGCAGACCGGGTGTTTGATTTGGCCTGGACGCACGCGGGGGTTAGCCTGCGGCAACTCGATGTCAGCGAAGCGGATGCAGAGCTGTATCGACGCCTTTCCGGGCACATTTTGTACGCCAACGCGCTAATGCGTGCAGACAGTAACGTGCTGCGGCAAAATCGTCGTGGGCAGTCTGGGCTATGGGGCTATGCGATCTCGGGCGACTTGCCGATCATGCTGCTAAGGATCGCCGACAGCAGCAATATTGCCTTAGCGCAAAGCGTGATCCAATGTCACAGCTATTTGCGTCTTAAGGGTTTAGTTTTTGATTTGGTGATTTGGAATGAGGACCATGCCGGCTATCGCCAGCGTCTGCAAGATCAAATTATTGGCCTGATTGCTAGCGGTATTGATGCCCACGTTATTGATCGGCCCGGCGGCATATTTGTCCGCCAAGGCGAGCAAATTTCAGCTGAAGATCGCATTCTTCTGCAGGCGGTTGCGCGGGTGATTATTGACGACACCTTAGGAACTTTGGCCGAACAAATTAATCGTCGGCCAGCCACCCGTGCGCGCGTGGCGCGCCTACATCGCGATGTGCTGGCAGCAAAGCCAGCGCGAACGCGAACGCCAACAACGCCGGCGCCCCTGCAAGCGCTAAAGCCGGAGCCTTCTGCGGGCGCGATCAATCAGGCCGGCAAACCCGGCGAAGGCAATTCGAATCTGCTGTTTGACAATGGCATTGGTGGTTTTAGCCGCGACGGCAGTGAATACGTTATCGTAAGTCACCTAACTAACGTTCCGCCGTTGCCCTGGGTCAACGTTCTGGCGAACGCGCAATTCGGCAGCGTGATTACCGAGCGCGGCATGGCCTATACCTGGAGCGAGAACGCGCACGAGTTCCGTTTGACACCATGGAGTGATGACCCGATTGGTGCCAGCGGTGGTGAGGCGTTTTATCTGCGTGATGAGCAGAGCGGGCAGTATTGGTCTGCGGCGCCAGCGCCATGTCACAGCGTTTCGCCTTACACCACGCGGCACGGCTTTGGTTACAGCGTTTTTGAACACGATCAAGACGGTGTGCACTCCGAGCTTAAAGTGTTTGTCGATCTGACCGAGGCGATCAAGTTTTCCGTGCTAACGGTGCGCAATCGCTCTGGGCGTGCGCGCCGGTTGTCAGCGACGGGCTACGTCGAGTGGGTGCTGGGCGATTTGAAGGCGAAAACCGGTATACACATCTGCACCGAGTTGGACCTCAGCAGCGGTGCGGTTTTTGCACGCAATCGCTACAACACCGAGTTTTCCGGGCGCCTGGCGTTTTTTGACGCGGATGAAACATCCAGCGCGTCATACCTGCCAACTTCGCCAACGAGCGGTGAGCTAACGCGCACCATGACCGGTGATCGCAGTGAATTTATCGGTCGCAACGGCTCCTTAGGCCGGCCCGCCGCGATGTCGCGCGCGTGGCTTGCTGGGCGCTTTGGCGCAGCGCTTGATGCGTGCGGCGCCATCCAAGTGCCGTTTGTATTGGCAGATGGTGGCGAGCGCCAAATCGTTTTTCGCTTGGGCGCTGCGACCAGCGTCGAGCAGGCACGCGCGCTCAATTTGCGCCTGCGCAAAAGCGGCTCGGCGCGCGCCGCGTTGGCAAATGTAGAGCGCTTTTGGCAGCAGCGGCTTTCAGCGGTGCAGGTGCAAACGCCAGACCCTGCATTTGATGTATTGGCCAATGGCTGGCTGGTTTACCAAACGTTGGTGGCACGATACTGGGCGCGCAGTGGCTACTACCAATCCGGTGGTGCTTATGGTTTTCGCGATCAGCTGCAAGATGTAATGGCCCTAGTGCACGTTGAACCCAGCTTGGTGCGCGCGCATCTATTGCGTGCTGCGGCCCGACAATATCCCGAAGGCGATGTCCAGCACTGGTGGCATCCACCCAGTGGCCGCGGCGTGCGCACGCGGTGTTCCGACGACTATTTGTGGCTGCCTTTGGCCTGCTGCCGGTTTGTTCGCGTCACCGGCGATGCCAGCGTGTTGGACGAAACCGTAACGTTTATCAGCGGCCGCCCATTGGGCCCAGATGAGGAATCCTATTACGACTTGCCGAGTGCATCGGATACCTCGGGCAGCCTATATTTACACTGCGTGCGCGCGATTGAGCATGGATTGCGTTTTGGCGTTCATGGGCTGCCATTGATGGGTTCAGGTGACTGGAACGATGGCATGAACCTGGTTGGAATTCATGGCAAAGGCGAAAGCATTTGGTTAGGATTCTTCCTTTATCAGGTGTTGATGGACTTCGCTGAGTTGAGTGACGCGCGTAAAGATGTGGCTTTCGCCAAGCGGTGCCGACAGATCGCGCAAAAACTACGGCGTGATATCGAGGCGAATGGATGGGACGGTGCGTGGTATCGCCGCGCCTACTTTGACGATGGCACGCCCTTGGGTTCTGCCGTCAATAGCGAATGCAGCATCGATGCGATCGCACAAAGTTGGTCGGTGTTGAGTGGTGCAGGGGCACCTGCCCGAGTGCAAAGCGCAATGAACGCTCTCGATCAACGGTTGGTTCGTCGTGCTGACAAGCTTGTGCTGCTGCTTGACCCGCCGTTCGATCCGGAATTATCTGCCGTGTCGCTACCGCGAGACTTGCCTGCCGTGTCGCTACCGCGAGACTTACGCTCAGCACGTCACCCGGGACATCGCCGGTTATGTGCCCGGGGTGCGCGAGAACGGTGGGCAATACACGCACGCGGCAATTTGGGCGGCGATGGCGTTTGCGAAAATGGGTGACAGTAAGCGCGCGTGGGAGCTATTTGACATGATCAATCCGGTCAATCATGGAAACCGTCCGCAGGCGATTGCCGTCTATCAAGCAGAGCCCTACGTTGTTGCCGCCGATGTCTACGCGAGCCCCGAGCACACCGGGCGCGGCGGATGGAGCTGGTACACCGGTTCTGCCGGGTGGATGTATCGGCTGGTGTTGGAATCCCTACTCGGCCTGAGCATTACGGGTGATCGCTTAACGATAAAACCCTGCATGCCAGCGGGCTGGAACGCCTATTCCATTCGCTATCGATTTGTCAGCACCTATTACCAAATTCAAGTGTTACGCGCACCGCCGGAGGAAATGCAAGCCAACGTGGACGTGCGATATACGCTGGACGGCGTGCGGGTCAAAGCGCCATGGGTGCAATTGTTGGATGACGCGCGTGAGCACACGTTAGGAGTGATGATCTAGGTGCGCTAGCGCACAGACGCCCGCAATTTAATGCCGGAGTGTCGGAGTGAGCGCGGAAATCCGTTGACCGGTTGACCTGCTGACTGCCTGAGTGCGCGTCGTTGTCGCGTACATCCCTCATACCTGTGGGCTAAAAACGCTCATACCGAATCATTTCACGAGGGGCACGCTATGGTTAGCAAGCACAAAATTACCGCCGCATTCATCACCGCTGTCGTGATTGTGGCGCTCGGTTTCGCATCGTTGTTTTGGTTCTTTGCCGAGCTTGAACGCACGGCGTTAGCGCGCAGCCATAGCTTGACGGTATTGGCGGATGGCCACGCCCTGCTATCGAAGTTAAAAGATGCCGAGACCGGCCAGCGTGGCTATCTGTTGACCGGCGACGAGGCGTTTTTGCAGCCCTACATAGCGGTAGACAAAGACATTGATGCCAACCTAGCCGCCCTGCGCGCATTGACCGTCATCCCCCAGGCACAGCAGCAGTTGGCGCAGCTGGAACCCTTGGTGCACGCGAAGATGACCGAATTAGCGCATTTGATCGCGCTGCGACGCACACAAAACATGCCTGCCACCATTGCGCGGGTGCAGGAAGGGTCGGGTAAGCGCTTGATGGATGCTATTCGCGCGCAGATGGCGGATTTTTTCGCGCTCGAACAATCGGCGTCGGTACAGCGCGAGGCGGCCTTTCAAACCAAGCTGCGTGAAGTATTTAGCCTGCTGCTGGTTGCCTGTGCCTGTATTGTGGTGTTGGCAATGCTGTTTGTTTATCTGATTCATCAGCAAAATCAGCAGCGCTTAAAAACCCTGGTGTTTGCGCAAACTAAAGACTTGCTCACCACGCAGGCGCAGATCAACGCTGAGTTGACGCGCGCCAACGCGACGCTCGTGATCAGCGAGGAAAAATTATCGGTGACGTTAAACTCGATTGGTGATGCCGTGATCGCCACCGACGCGCAGGCTTGCGTGAGCGTGCTCAACCCAGTCGCTGAAGCCATGACCGGTTGGACCTACGCGCAGGCCTTGGGGCGCCCGATCGGCGATATTTTTAAGATTATCAACAAGCAAACGCGGGCCGAAGTGCTCATCCCAGTGCTAGATACCTTGGCGCACGGCACCGTGCAGGGTTTGGCGAACCACACGGTGTTGATCGCGCGCGATGGTGTTGAGCGCGATATCGCCGATAGCTGCGCACCCATTCGCGACCGCGATGGTGCCGTTGTGGGTGCGGTGCTGGTGTTTCGTGACGTCTCGGAAGATCATGGCGTGCAGCAAGCTCTGCACGACTCGACTGCACTGATCCAAACCATCCTCAACACCGTTGCCGACGGCATCGTCACGCTGCATGCGAATGACGGCCGAATTGAGAAAGTAAACCCCGCCGCTGAAGCGATGTTTCGCCGAACTGCCGCGGATTTACACGGGCAAAATTTCAGCATCCTGATCGCTGAGCTGGCCGCCGACACGCTCGGTCCATGGTTGGAAGCCTGCCAAGAAAGTGCCGCAACGCGGGCAAGCGGGCATGGCCGCGAGGTGACCGGGCAGCGCCAAGATCACGCACGTTTCCCGATGGAAATCGCGGTCAGCGAGATGACACTGGGCACTGAGCGCTATTTCACCTGCATCTTGCGCGACATCACCGTGCGAAAAGATGTCGAGGTCGCGCTGGTAAAAGCCGGCGCACTGCAAAACGCGATCTTCAATAGTGCCAATTTCTCCAGCATCGCAACCGATGCCAAGGGTGTGATTCAAATTTTCAATGTCGGCGCTGAACGCATGTTGGGTTACGCCGCAAATGAGGTGTTGAATCAGCTAACACCTGCGGATATATCTGACCCCAGTGAAGTAATTGCGCGCGCGCAGGCGCTGAGTGACGAGCTGAGCACCCTGATTGCACCGGGCTTCGAAGCCCTGGTTTTCAAAGCCTCGCGCGGCATCGAAGATATTTATGAGCTGAGCTACATCCGCAAAGACGGCAGTCGTTTTCCCGCAGTGGTTTCGGTTACCGCACTGCGCGATGGGCAAAACGGCATCATTGGCTATTTGCTGATCGGCACAGACAACACCGCGCGCAAACAGAT
>JANNYO010000036.1:0-2172 GCA_031410115.1 Rhodanobacteraceae bacterium
GACCGCGTAGAGATTGATAATCAGCGCAGCGGCTCCCCAACATTTCAGGCGTAAAATTAAGAAGCGCCCCGTTTCCATCGACAATGGCTTCTTGGAACGGACTACATCCACGTGCGCCTCCGTTTTTGTCAAAGAAGTCTAAAAAAGGTGCCGGCGTTCTACCATCAAGGCTTAGTCGAAGCTTATTTTGATCGACGCCAATTTGAAAATTAATCCGATCTGTTTCCGTAACGGGCACCGAAAACACAGTCGAGGCGTCAATGGTATTACTCTGATAACTCGAAAGATTATCTCGTTGCCCATAAAGTGAGTCGCGAAAATTGAGATTAAATCCTCGACTTACGCCGTCATCGGTCCAATACGGGTTAAAATAACTTATCGTAAAGCTTTTACTAAATACGCTATTACTAACGGCAAAACCAACGCGATTTCCTTTGCCTAGAAAATTCTCCTGCTGTAGGGAAATATTGGTTATCAAGCCTTGTGCGGCGGCATAGCCAAAACCAAATTGGAAGTTGCCCACTTGGCGTTCTTTGACGTCGATAACAATATCCACTTGGTCGTCAGTGCCAGCGACTTTTGGAGTCTCAACTTTCACGTCTTGAAAGTAACCTAGGCGCTGTAACCGTACTTTTGAGCGATCCACCGCCGATTGCGAAAACCAACCGCCCTCAAATTGGCGCATTTCACGGCGCAAAACTTCATCTTGGGTTTTACTGTTGCCAGTGAAGGTCACGCGGCGCACATAAACGCGTTTGCCAGGGTTGACAAAAAAGGTTAAGCCGACTTCGCGCTTAACTTTATCAATGTCCGGCACCGGTTGAACTTCGGCAAAGGCGTAGCCAACGTTGGCAAGCACGCCTTTAATTGCCTCTGAGGTTTGCTCTAAGCGTTTGCGGCTAAAAATATCGCCCTTTTGCGTAAAAATAAGCGGCTCAAGTGCATCTTGGCCGATTACAAAAGTGCCGGTTAATTTGGTGTCGCGAATTTTGTATACTTCACCTTCGGTGACGTTCGCAGTGATGTAAATATCACGCCGATCGGGGCTAATCGTAACTTGGGTTGATTCCACTTCAAAATCGACATAGCCACGATCCAAGTAAAAAGCGCGCAATTTTTCCAAATCACCTTGTATTTTTTCTTTGGCGTATTGATCATCGCGCTTATACCAGCTTAGCCAGTTGGTTGTTTTAGCCTCAAAGCCTTCCATGATTTCTTTATCGGTGAAGCGCTTATTCCCGACGATATTAATATGCCGGATCTTGCTAGCTTTGCCTTCACCAACTGAAATGGTAACTTCGACGCGATTGCGATCCAACTTTTTGATGCTCGGAGTCACCCGAACATTGTATTTCCCACGGTTATAATATTGTTTTGTTAACTCTTGTTTGACTTTGTCGATCACCAAACGGTTATAAACCTCGCCTTCCGAAAGCCCAATGCCGGCCAGAGCTTTACGCAACTCTTCTTCTTTAATATCTTTATTGCCAATCAGCGTTACTTTACTGATCGCCGGGCGTTCCTGTACGGTCACTACTAAAATATCACCTTCACGATCTAATTTAACATCGTTAAAAAAGCCAGTTTTGTACAAAGCACGTAGCGAGTTAGTCGCACGTGAGGCATCCATGCGATCGCCGCGTTCTACTGGCAAATATGTCAACACTGTGCCAGCAGATATGCGCTCAAGGCCATCAATGCGAATATCGCTGATGGTAAATCCCGCCGGCTGTGACTGTGGTGCTGCGGTAATCAACGCCTGTGCGTAGGCCGCAGGCATAATAACAACGCCGGCAATGGCTAGCTGTAAGCTTAAGGAAAGATGGCGCAGGCGCAGATTAGATGAGTTCATTCAATTACCAAAAGTCAAACGTTAAAGTGGATATTTATTTTTTTGCTTATCTGCCGTGTCGCTTACGCAAGACTTATACTGCCGCGTTGCTTTTTAAACTAAAGCCCGAAAGCGCGGCTAATATCATTAGTGAATGCGAGCGTCATTAAACCGAATAAAACTAAGATGCCGATAATGCCGCCGGCTTCCATCGCACGTTCGCCGAGTGGCGCGCCTTTGATTTTTTCCATGGCAAAAAACAGCAGCTGTCCGCCATCAAGCACCGGCACCGGCAACAAATTGACAATAAAAAGACTGAGCGAGATCGCTCCAAGCAGTTT
>JANNYO010000037.1:0-1082 GCA_031410115.1 Rhodanobacteraceae bacterium
ACGCCATGGTCGGCGCCGAAACCCACGCTTTAATTCAGGCAAATGCAGTTTCCTCCAACGTGTCTGCCGTGTGACCTAGTCGGCGAGACTTTTTAAGCTAAAATGACACCGCTTTACCAAGCCAGGGGGCTCACGAACGAACAGTTCAAAGGGCGCTGGCTGATTTGGTTGCGGAACAATGGGTTCAGGTCGTTAAGCTCAACGGACCCGGCACAATTTCCGCTTATGTCGTGAATGACAGGGTGGCTTGGGGCCAGCCTCGCGACGAACTTCGGCTATCGGTATTTTCCGCCAGTTCGGCTATGACTTGACTGATGATTTGGCGCTCAATGTGCAGGTGCAAAACCTGTTTCCGAAACAGTCCGCGACGATCGGATACGCTAATTTCAACGACTCCGCGGTCAACAGCTTCGCCCTGTCCGAGCGACGCTTTTCGATTGGCTTGCGCATGAAGTTTTAGTTCTGGCGCAATTGGACTGGGTGTCAAGCGCCGCTGGTAAACTGCAATTTCGCCAGCTCCGCGTAAATACCATCACTCCCGGTCAGCTCTAAGTGCGTGCCAATATCAGCAATTTCCCCGCGCTCTAACACCACAATTCGATCTGCGCGCACGACGGTCGCTAATCGGTGGGCAATCACCAACGTCGTGCGGCCTTGCATCAGTCGCTCGAGCGCAATTTGCACGGCGCGTTCGCTTTGGGCATCCAGCGCGCTGGTGGCTTCGTCCAATAATAAAATCGGCGCATCTTTCAAAATCGCCCGTGCAATCGCGATGCGCTGCTGCTGCCCGCCGGAAAGCCGCACGCCGCGCTCACCGACCGAGGTATCCAGCCCCTGCGGTAGCTGACGAATAAACTCCATTGCTTCCGCCTGCTCGGCGGCGCGTTCAATGTCAGCGCGGCTAGCGCCTATGCGACCGTAAGCAATGTTTTCGCCAATTGTGCCGGCGAAAATCACTGCATCCTGCGGCACGATCGCAATGTTTTCGCGCAGCAAAGCCAGCGGCATATCCGCAACCCCCACGCCCTGAATCTCAACCCGCCCAGACTGCGGTTCGTAAAAACGCAGCAGCAGCTGGAAGA
>JANNYO010000038.1:0-7745 GCA_031410115.1 Rhodanobacteraceae bacterium
TGCCGGACGAACTGAAAGCGGTTTTGGCAGCTTTGCGCAAGCAAATGGATCGAACAGCCACATAGTTTCAAACCGTTCGACGAAAATGAGTCTCGCCGCAAGGCGACACGGAAAAAAGAGTCTCGCCGCAAGGCGACACGGAAAAATGAGTCTCGCCGCAAGGCGACACGGAAAAATGAGTCATTCCCATGCGTTTTAATGTTTTTCTGAGCATCCTTTTTTTATTGCTACTGCCCGTAACGGCGCACAGCGCCGCTCGGAAAATCTCCGCAAACTGTGTCAAACCTAAAACTCTGCTGGTGCTGGGTGATTCACTGTCGGCAGGCTATGGCATTGACGCGCGTTTGGGCTGGGTAGCAATTATGGAAAAGGCAATTGCCGCCCAATGTTGGCGGGTAGTGAACGCCAGCGTGACGGGCGAAACCAGCGCCGGTGGTGCCGCGCGGTTAGCCTTGCTACTGAAACTGCATGCACCGAAATTACTGCTTGCTGAGCTTGGCGCAAATGACGGTTTGCGCGGCCTAGATCCAGCGCAACTGCGCAGCAATTTAGACCGCATTGTCCAGGGTGCCCAGGCCAGTGGTGCAAAAGTGCTGTTAATTGGCATCAAGATCCCGCCTAACTTTGGTGCGGCCTACCTCAGCCAGTTTGAGGCCAGTTTTAAAAGCGTCGCGGACGCGCGTAAAGCCACATTTTTACCGTTTTTGCTGGCGCCTATCGCCACTGATCCAACCGCATTTCAGGATGATCGATTGCATCCGAATGCACGCGCTCAGTCCAAAATTTGGGCGCACGTCGAAGCCGCGTTGCGGCCGATGCTTTAGCTGTTACCGTTAACCACACGCAGCAATTCACCGATTAAATCCGCCATTTCGCGTCCTTGCGTGTGCAAATGCAGCTCAGGATTAAGCGGCGCCTCGTAGGGCGAATCGATACCGGTAAAACCGCGCAATTGACCACTGCGGGCTTTTGCATACAAGCCTTTGACGTCGCGTGACTCAGCGACCGCAAGCGCGGTATCGACGAACACTTCCACGAATTCGTCCATGCCAAACAGGGCGCGGGCGGCGTCGCGATCACCGCGAAACGGCGAAATCAAGCTTACTAGCACCACCAATCCGGCATCCACCATCAGCTTCGCGGCTTCCGCGACCAACCGCACATTTTCTTTGCGATCGCTGTCGCTAAAGCCCAAATAACGGGTCAAGCCATGGCGCAAATTATCGCCATCCAACACATAAACATGTTGACCAGCATCGGTCAGCGCCCGATCCAAACCGCTTGCTAACGTCGATTTACCGGCGCCGGAAAGCCCGGTAAACCAAATGCATTTCGGCTTTTGCCGCTTTTGCTGCGCACGCTCTGGGTGGCTAACCTGCATCGGCTGCCAGCGCACATTATTGCTGGAATTCGCCTCAATCACCGTGCCGGCCGCGACCGTGGCGTGCTCATGCCGGTCGATCAGAATAAAGCTGCCTAGAATGCGGCTATCGCTGTAGCGCTCGAGCGAAATGACTTGGTCTAAACGTAATTTGCAGAGCGCGACGTCGTTGAGTTCAAGCACATCGCTATCGCGCTGGGATTGCGTGTCGACGTCAATCAGATATTTGATTTGCTCGACCCGAGCGTTGACCGTGCGGGTGCCAAGCTTGAGGCGAAACGATTGCCCGAGCTGCAGCGGATGCGGCGCCATCCACAATAATTTTGCGTCAAACTGATCCGAGCGCACCGGCGTTTGCGCCAAACTTGTCAACACATCACCCCGACTGACATCGATTTCACAATCAAGCGTGAGCACCACACTGTCCCCGGCGATCGCAGTCGCAACCGCCTGTGTGCCACGTGAAATAGCAGTGATCTGCGCCTGCAAAGACTTCGCATTACCATTTACGCCAACGCGATCACCGACGCTTACCGCACCGGCTGCAATGGTGCCTGCGAAGCCGCGAAAATCTTGATTTGGGCGCAGCACCAGCTGCACTGGCAAACGAAATCCGAGTTTGGCTGATTCACTGACGTCGGTGGTGTCGAGCGCCGCCGCCTGCAGCGCATCGAGTAGGGATTTGCCACGATACCAAGGCGTGTTTGCACTGGTTTCAATCAGGTTATCGCCGATCAAAGCCGAGAGCGGAATCGCGCTGATGTCACCAATGCCAAGCTCAGCGCCAAGCGTTCGATAGTCGGATTCTATTTGGCAAAACACCGGCTCTTGATAGTCCACCGCGTCCATTTTATTGACTGCTAAAATGACACGCTTGATGCCCAGCAATGCCAAGATAAAACTGTGCCGCCGGGTCTGCGTGAGTAGCCCTTTGCGGGCATCAACCAGTACGATTGCAAGATCCGCCGTCGATGCGCCGGTCGCCATATTGCGCGTATATTGCTCATGCCCAGGGCAGTCGGCAACGATAAATTTGCAATTTGCGGTACTAAAAAACCGATAAGCAACATCGATGGTAATACCCTGTTCGCGCTCGGCAGCTAGGCCATCAAGAATCAGTGCGTAGTCAATCGCATCGCCCTGCGTGCCGTGCTTGCGGCTGTCTTTTTCCAGCGCACCCAGCTGATCGTCGTAGAGGCTGCGCGTCTCAAACAGCAGTCGGCCAATCAGCGTGCTTTTGCCATCATCAACGCTGCCGCAGGTGATAAAACGCAGTACAGATTTATTTTCATGCGCATCTAGATAGCGCTCAAAATCAGATTGTGTTGTGCCTACTAAAACGTCGTGCAACATCAAAAATACCCCTCACGTTTTTTCTTTTCCATCGACGCGCTGCCATCGTGATCAATTAATCGCCCCTGCCGTTCGGAACTGCGCGACACCAGCATTTCGGCGATGATATCCGCGACGCTGGCAGCGTTTGAGCGCACCGCGCCGGTCAAGGGATAGCAACCTAAGGTGCGAAAGCGCACGGTTTCGGTGCGCAGCGTTTCACCCGGTCGCAGGCTTAGGCGCGCATCGTCTTGCATGATCAGCGTGCCGTCGCGTTCCAGTACCGGGCGCGGTGCGGCAAAATACAGCGGCACTACCTGGATTTTTTCGCGCTGGATGTAAAGCCAAATATCAAGCTCCGTCCAATTTGACAGCGGAAATACGCGCACGCTTTCGCCTCTCTCGATCTGGGTGTTGTAGACATTCCACAGCTCAGGTCGCTGATTTTTTGGATCCCACGCGTGGCTAGCTGAGCGAAAAGAAAACACCCGCTCCTTCGAGCGCGACGCTTCTTCATCGCGCCGCGCGCCACCGATTGCGGCGTCGAATTGACCCATGTTGAGTGCTTGCAACAGGCCTTGGGTTTTCATCACATCGGTAAACATTTTTGCGCCGTGCTCAATTGGGCTCAAATTGCGCGCCACACCATCAGGGTTTTTATGAACGCGTAAATCAACGCCGAATTGCGCCACGATTTGATCGCGCAAGGCATACATATCTTTAAACTTCCAACCGGTATCGACGTGCAATAGCGGCATCGGCGGCTTGGCTGGATAGAACGCCTTGATCAACAAATGCAGCAACACCGCGCTGTCTTTGCCAATCGAATACAGCAGCACCGGGTGGCTAAACTCAGACGCCACTTCCCGCAATATTTCAATGCTTTGCGATTCCAGCCAATCAAGATGCGAACGCGCGCGCAAGGTCATAAAAACTTCACCAAATTTAAAGCACTCAGCAAAACCACTAAGCTTCCTACCGTTATTAGGGCGACACGCGCCGGGATTTTTTTGGTGACCGCCGCCGCCAACGGGGCTGCAATCACACCGCCTAAAATAAGTCCAGCAATCAACTGCACATGCGCTAGGCCGAAACTGGCAAACAGCACCACAGAAATTGCCACAGTGACAAAAAATTCAGCGGTATTTGCGCTGCCAATCGCAATTCGCGGCGCATGGTTTTTCGCCATCAAACTACCAGTCGTTAGCGGGCCCCAACCGCCACCACCCACGGCGTCTAAAAACCCGGCGGCTAAACCCAATGCTGGCCCGGTTTTGCCAGTTTCGGCGTCAGGCTGCCAGCGCCATGCCCGGTAAAGTAAGAGTGCGCCTAAGCCCAACAAATACACAGCGACCAGCGGCTTTAGCCATTCGCCGCTGACTTGCACCAGCAGCAAAGCGCCAGTGATTCCGCCCAGCATGCCCGGGATCGCTAATTTCCCCACCAGCGTCCAGTCAACATTGCCAAAATAATTGTGGCTGATACCAGAGACGCCGGTCGTGGCGATTTCCGCCGCGTGCACACTTGCGCTTACTGCCTGCGGTGGCACACCCAAAAACAGCAGCAGACTCGAGCTGGTAACGCCGTACGCCATGCCCAGCGCGCCATCGACCAATTGCGCAAAAAAGCCAATCGCGACCAACATAAAAAATGCGGGCGAAACAAAGTGCGGCAGCGCGACACCGAAAAAATGCAGCTCCGCATGTGAACTCGCCAGCGCTTGTAAGAAATCAGTGGGGATTAGGTCGTGACGCATGTTTCACCAAAAGTTGAATTGGGATCTTGCCGGGCTTCACTGCGCGTTCTGAAATAACCAAAGTGCATATCCTCAATCGGAATCGTGCTTGGCGCATGGTGCCTGCGAACTTTAACTTGCACACTCCGCAATATTGAGCTGTTTAGCCATGCCAAACGCGACTAACGCCGCTTTAACGCCGCTGAGCCTAGATCGTAGCGCGCTGTTGACGCAGCTGTGTGACGGACTAGACGCAGCCGGGCTTTGGTGGATTTCTGGCTACGCCGCAGCAAGTGCTAAAGCCCGTGCCGACAGTGTTTTACCCAGAGCAAGCGGCGCCATATTGACCGGCGAAAACCAAGCATTGGCTGGCACCGCAGCGTTGACCAGCGTCGTCTATGGCAGCCAGACCGGGAATGCCAAGCGCATCGCCACCGAGCTATTTACCCAGCTACAAAGCCATGGCATTGCCGCGCGCTTATTGCGCACCGACGCCTATCCGCTGAAAGATTTACGGGCCGAAACTACCCTGTATTTGGTGATCAGCACCCAAGGCGCTGGCGATCCGCCGGAAGATTCACGTGGCTTTGTTGAGTATGTATTGGGCAAGCGCGCGCCGAATTTGGCACAGCTGCACTTTGCCGTGCTGGGCCTGGGCGATTCGAGCTATCCAAAATTTTGCTCAGTCGCAAACGCGCTCGACGCCCGATTCGCGCAGCTCGGCGCGCAGCGACTGCACGCGCGCAGCGACGCCGATGTTGAGATTGATTTGGTAGCCACACCGTGGCTAAACCACGCGGTTAACGCAGCTAAGCTGCGTTTGAGCGCGGGCGCGCCAAGTACGGTTACATTTTTGCCGCTGCGCATGGCGCCTCGCGTTGTTGGCGAGGCGACCGCACGCTTCACCCGAGCCCAGCCGTTCCCGGCAAAAGTACTTTTAAATCAAAGAATCACCACTAAAAATAGCAGCAAAGATATACGCCATATCGAGCTGTCACTAGATGGATCAGATCTGCACTATCAGCCGGGCGATTCGATCGGCGTCTACCCGGAAAATTTAAGCGAACTTGTTGCTGAACTCACGCGCGCATTAAACTGGGCGGGGGACGAACAAGTCAGCATTGCCAGCACCACACACAGCACCCAGCACTGGCTTCGCCATGCACGCGACGTCAACAATTTGAGCCGAGTTTTGCTGCAAGCGCACGCCGAGCGCGCGGAAAGCACGCAGCTTCTGTCGCTGTTAAAACCGGAAAATAGTGCACCACTGCGTGAATTTTTGGCGCAGACACATCTGATTGACTTATTAGTTAGCTATCCAACGAAAAATTCTCAGGCGTGGCAAGCAAACGCACTGTTGCCACTGCTACGCCCGCTAGCGCCAAGGCTGTATTCGATTGCGTCCAGCCAACTGACAGTGCCAGACGAAGTGCACTTGAGCGTGGCGCACGTGCGCTATTTGATGCAACACCGCAGTCGTTTTGGCGTGGCGTCACATACGCTAGCGAACTCTGAGGAAGGCGCCACGGTGCCGGTTTTCATTGAGGAAAATAGCCGATTTCGTTTGCCGAAAGATCGCGCAACCGACGTCATTATGATCGGCCCGGGCACCGGCGTCGCACCGTTTCGCGCCTTTGTGCAAGCGCGCGCTGAGGCGGCTGCGCCGACACAAAAAAGCGCATCAACCGATCGCCGAACAAAAACCAATGGCCGAAATTGGCTGTTTTTCGGCAACCCGCATTTTCGCGAGGATTTTTTATATCAGCTGGAATGGCAGCAGGCGCTCAAAGCTGGGTTTCTAGATCGCCTAGACGTCGCTTTTTCACGCGATGGCCCGGCCAAAGTGTATGTGCAGCACCGCATGCTCGAGCAAGCCGCCGAAGTCTATCGCTGGTTGGAGGACGGTGCGCATTTGTATGTGTGCGGCGATGCCAGCCGCATGGCAAAAGACGTCGATGCCGCCCTCCGCGTCGTCATCGCACAGCAGCGCCAAACCGACGCTGATGGCGCTGCGGACTATCTCGCAAACCTGACTGCGCAACATCGCTACCAACGGGACATTTATTAATGACCAATGCCAACAATCCAGTCGAAAAAATCAAACAACACAGCGCACAGCTGCGCGGTGAGATTGTACAAAGCCTTAAAGATGGCATTACCGGCGCACTGCGTGATTCGGATCAAACCGTGATCAAGTATCACGGCAGCTATCAGCAGGATGATCGCGATGTGCGCGAAGCGCGCCGCATGGCGAAACTGGAGCCCGAATTTAGCTTCATGATTCGCACCCGCACCCCGGGCGGTGTGGTGACGCCATCGCAGTGGTTAGCGCTTGACGAAATCGCAACCCGCTATGCCAGCCGTGGCTTGCGCATCACCTCGCGACAAGCGCTGCAATTTCACGGCGTGATCAAAACCGAACTAAAAGCCACCATGCAGGCAATTAACGCCACGCTGATGGACACGCTTGCGGCCTGCGGTGATGTCAATCGCAACGTTGCCATTGCGGTGAACCCGGCGCAATCGAAGCTGCATGCACAAATTTACGCGGCGGGCGCGGCGCTGTCGGAGCGCTTGTTGCCGAACACGCGGGCGTATTTCGAAATTTGGCTGGACGAGGAACGCGTGCTCAGCAGTGAAGCGACGGCGACGCAAGCCGCTGTTGATCCGATTTACGGCGCAAGCTATTTGCCGCGTAAATTTAAAATAGGCTTTGTTGTGCCGCCGATCAACGATGTTGACGTCTACACCCAGGATCTGGGTTTTATCGCCGTTATTCAGGGCGATCAGCTGCTGGGTTACAACGTCAGCGTCGGCGGCGGCATGGGTGCCAGTCATAACGACAGCGAAACCTTTCCCCGTCTGGCCGATACCTTAGGGTTCATCGCGCCGGACGCGGTGCAGGCCGTGGCAATTGCCGTCATCACCAGTCAGCGTGATTTTGGCAACCGCGACGTGCGCAAGCGCGCGCGACTGAAATACACCATCGAAGATCGCGGCGTCGCGTGGTTCAAAACCGAAGTTGAAACGCGCAGTGGTGTTATTTTTGCACCCGCGCACCCAGTGAATTTCACCACCAGCGGCGATCAATTTGGCTGGCAACAAGGTGCTGACGGCAGTTGGAACTTGGGCCTGCGCATCGTTGCTGGGCGGATCACGGACACGCCGGAAAAGCGCCAGCTTTCTGGCCTACGGGCGTTGGCTAACCTGCTTTTGCAAACACCAGCCAGCGCATCCGCACAACTGCGGCTGACACCGAACCAAAATCTTCTAATCGCCAATATTGACCCGAGCTTG
>JANNYO010000039.1:0-11493 GCA_031410115.1 Rhodanobacteraceae bacterium
GGTTGGGCATGGGCATCACCAAACAAATCGCTGAGGCGAGTGCCCTGCAAAAATGCACGGGTGATTGCGCGATACAATTTAGCTTTGAAGGCGATGCCTGTGTCGCCACCGGCACCATGAAATCCGCAGACGGCCGCGAGGTAAGCGGCATCGACGTTGCCCGCACCAAACCGCTCGTCGAAGCCAGCGTGCAAAAACGCTGTGCCGAGCGCGGCATGACCTGCAAAATTGTGTCGGTGGAATGCCTGGATTTGACGCCCTAACAGGCCAACGGGATTGACGCCGCAAAAGCGATGCGATGGCGCAAAATCCAACAAAACTCCAAGGTTTAGCGCAATTTTGCCCGCCTAAGCCGCGCATACAAAATGTAATAAAATAGACCAAGCTGCCGCCGTCGCAAGCACCGGCAGCCGGTTGGTTTAAGCTGTGCACTATTCTCAAACTTGGCTACGCGCATGAATGCAACGCCGCTCAAAATTGCAGCCCACGGCTTTTCCGACGAGCAGAATTTTCGCATTATGGGTATGTTGGTCAACGCCGTTGACGCCGACCCACGGCGCTTCGTTCTGAGCCCTGCTGATGGCGCGGATCTCGCGATCGTTAACGTTGCCGCGCGCTTAGCAGCACCGCGCGCACGCCTGATTTCGCAGTATTTTGGCGATCAGCCCTTGCCCGCCGACGCTTCTCGGCTCGCAATGTCAGGTACGCTTAAAGCGCAGGCGGTGCAGCAGGTTTTAGAACTTGCGGAAGCAGCCCTTCACCGCGGCGCGCCGCGCGAAGCTGCCGTCGTCAATGTCGCTGACAGCGACGCAAAAATTACCCTGGCAAAAGAACTCACACTGCGCGCCCTTGTGGTTGATGATTCGCTCGCGGTGCGCACCCAAGTCAGTGATGCGCTTAAACGTGGCGGGGTGGAGTCTGCGCAAGTCGCCACCGCCGAGGAGGCCTTGAATTTGCTCAAGACCACGCGCTTTGATTTGGTGTTTTTAGACATCGTTATGCCTGGCATTGATGGCCTGGCGGCCTGCAAACTGGTGCGCGCGGGCAAAGGTGGCAGCGACACCACGATTATTATGTTGACCAGTCAAACTGCGCCCGCTAGCCGCGTCGCCGGCGCGCTTGCGGGTTGCGATGCATATCTGACCAAACCGATTACGCTGAAAGATCTATATGCCGCCATTGATCGAGCAATTCATAAGCGCGCGGAGCTACGCGGTGTGCCGGTTTCAAACCTGCAATCTAAAGGTTTGAGCGGCTTTTTGAAGCGTATCAGCGGGTTTTAGCTTGACGCGTAACGATCAAAAACTAGACGCACTCCGGCGCGAAATTCCTAGCTTTCGCTGTATCAAAGGTTGCCATGATTGCTGTGGGCCGGTCACGCTTTCTGCTGAAGAAATGGCGCGCTTGCCCGCTAAAACAATGGCACAACGCGACGCTGCATTGGCCGAGCTGAGCTGCCCGCATCTGGGTGACGAAGGCTGTGAAATTTATGCTGAGCGCCCGTTGATTTGTCGTCTATTTGGCACAACACCCAGTTTGCTTTGTCCAAACGGTCAGCGCCCGGAGTACATGATTTCGCCAAAAATCGAGCGAAAAATCCATGCGTTTTTAGGCTCAACACGGCAAGTATTGCTCTAGCACATCAGCCGGAAAAAATATTTTCTGCGCGCTGAAACAGTACCCAGGATGTGGCGATGTATTTGTCACGAACCTGGGGGGTGTTACCCCGATGGGTGTGGGTAAACGCCGTCGGCGCCAGCAAAATTGCACCGGTTTTCGGTTTTATTTTGCGCGCTTGAAATAAAAATTCGGTTTCTCCTTCGAGAAAATCGTCATTTAAATATGCAGTCCAAAGCAACGTCCGGTGCAGGGTTTCTGCACTAGCGTCACGCGGATACAGCTCGCAGTGCCAATACGGGTAACCGCCGGTGTCCGCTCGGTAACGTTGCAAATTAATCGTGCCCGGGCGCAACAGCCGCAGGATCAATTGATTCAGTGCCACGTCGTCGTGGCGCAGAAGTGCCGCTGCATCCATGCGAACGGCGCAGTCATTCGCGTCGCGGGTTTCCAGCATCAGGGGCGCCAATAAAACATACGGATACTTTCTTACATATGCACGCAGGCAAGCTAACAAAGCGGCGTTAAACACCGCTGTGAAATCAGCCCATTCCGGTAGCGCGGAAATTGCCAAATCGCGGCTATCTTTCAGTGCGGTATACACCCCGCCACCGACTTTGCCCGGTTGCGTCGATGCGGATCGTTCGAACATCGCCATCGCCGACGCACAAAATTTCGCATCTAGCGCGTGTTCATACAATTCGATGAAGTCCAGGTTCGGCATTGGTTTTATGAAATTGGTGCGGCTAATCAATTCAATCGGTATTCGCGGGCATTTTCCCAAAGTGCGGCCCAGGCAAGGGCTGCGGCGGCGACATGCCGCAGTTGAAGCGACAGCGCATCGGCGGGGCTCATTTCACGCGCGAAGCCGGTAAGGTCGGCGCCGTTGGCTTGCATCATGCCCTCAGCCTGCGCTTGAATAACGCTCAAAAGTTCGTGGCGCCAGGGTTCACTGCCGCTGGCTTTGAGCAAAAACTGCTGTAATTCGCTCAATAGTTCAGCGCGTTTCGCTGTGGTGTAACGCGTCAAAATTTGCTCGCGGTCGTCATGGCTTGCATCAGCCAAATCTAGGCACTGAATTGCAAGCCAACGCCAACGTGCGTTCGGCTCGGTAGCAAAACACAGCGGCTGTAATTGACTCACTTGGTCGGCTAAAAAACGCGCAGAGCTCAATTGCAGCGGCTGACGATTCACGCTGGCGCGCGGCGCGGGTGCGGCTCGGCGCTCCAGGGCAATCGGCAAACACAGCTCCATTGCACCTGGATCACAAAATTGGCTAAAACTGGCTAGGGTGCGATCGCTGCCATCGTCGTCACCAAAGGCGAAACCATGTGCGCCCGATAAATCGAGTGCACTGGCATTCGTGCCAATGGCGGGTGCCAATGTCGCATGGCGAGTGCACAGTAGTGCGGTGTCGCCAGCAAGGGCGAACTGCACGTCGTCGCGGGTTTTGAGCGCCGCTTGCTCATCCGGGTTGAGCGTAAAGGCCCAAAAACTGTGTGCCGTATCACTGGAGCCCAAAACACCCAGCCCTAATCGAGCGACACGCGCATGTTCGTAGCCTTCAAACGCCTCGAGCCTTTGGCCGTGAACGCTGACCCCTTCCAACAGTTGGCGCAAACCCTGGCCCAAGGCGTGCTCGGCGAGTTGCCACAAATTCGGCCCGCGCGGGATTGCAGCAAATGCCGCTTCGCTGCTGGGATAAACCTGCGCATGGCGCTGGGCGCGCTCGGCTAAGTGGATCGCGCCGCCTTCTGGGCCATAGGTACGCAGGCGCACCGCGTCATCAACAATTAGCACTCGTTCGCCGACGTACGCCGCCGCGATGGTGTTTAGCGCGCGCGCGCGCGCACCTGCGGTTTTGCCAAACAAAAGATTCAGTCCGTTGCTGTGCTCAGGCATTTGCTGAATACGATCGCTCAGCCAGCGCTCGCGTTTCTGATCAAGCAAAAGCACGCGCTGCCCTGTGCGCCGACCAAACTCGGCCATCAGCTCAACTTTGCGCGCGCGGTGTTCGCTGTCTTCAGACAAGTCAAAGAGCGCAAAACTGCGATCACGCACGGGCGCGATTTCGGCGGCGCTGGCAAGCAACGCCTCGAGCGACGCCGGGTGCCCAGCGCTGATGATCGCCATGCCCGACAGCGGTGTACTTGCTGGGATTGGCGCTGCGCTCAGCCGTGCGCGCAAACTGATCTCGCTTTGCATTAAACCGCGCTGGCACAGATTGCTCAGCACGCGCTCTATATTGCTCAGCTCAATCGACGGAAAAAGCGCGCTGAGATGCGCTGCATGCTCAGCTAACGTGGCGAACTCGCCGCACTCGACAAACGCTGCATGCACATCCAGCGTCATCACATGCCGGTGATCGACGCCATTGGCGCGTTCAAATGCGCTCAAGTGCGCCATAAACAGCACCTCAGTATCTGAAATTTGGATCGCCGTTCCAGATAGGGCGGCAAAAAGAGCTGGGCGAGTCGTCATATTTGGCGTGCAGATAAAAAAGAGCGCAGAGGTTAACAGCAACCGCGCCGCCGGTGCCATGTGTGGATAAAATTCAGCGCGTAAACGGTGTTGCCGGGGCGACGCAAATGAGTCGATCTAATGAGTGATGCATGCTTTGATGCTATGATGCGTCAAAATTTTTATATATAGGCATCAAGATGCGAACGACTCTCACGATTGATCCTGACGTGGCACAACTTCTGATCCAGGCGCAAGAACGGGCAAAAAAGCCCTTTAAGCAAATAGTCAATGACGTATTGCGGCGAGGCCTGAGTGCGCCGGATTCGTTAAAAGGCAAACCTTTCACGGTGACACCCTATGCGATGGGTTGGGATGCGGGGCTTGATCCCGCCGGTTTTAATCAACTTATTGACCAACTTGCGGGGGATGATTTCCTTGAGTTCCAGCAGCGTGAGTTCCAGCAGCGGCAGGCTTCCGTATCGGAATCGATTTCTGATTCGGTATCGCACCCAGTGCGGACACCATGATTATCGTCGACACCAATTTGCTGATTTACGCCTACAACAGCGATTCGCCGCGGCATGCCCAAGCGGCACAATGGTTCGAAGATTTGATCAACAGCGGCGTCGAAATTGGTTTTGCTGAAGTGGTTATGATCGGTTTTCTTCGTATCATGACGCAAAAACGTATCGTTTCTCGGCCCTTGCATCCAACGCAAGCCATCGCGCTGGTGCAGAGCTGGTTAGCCGTTCCAAACGCTCGTCTATTGTTGGCGACGCCGGAAAGTTTTGCGAACAGCCTAACTTTCATAGACGCAGTCGGTGTTGCGGGCAATCTTTGTACAGATGCTCAGATTGCCGGGCTCGCACGACTTTATCGGGCCACGGTTGCTAGTGTCGACACTGATTTTTTGCGCTTTAGTGGATTGAAGGTGCTAAATCCATTGTTGCGCTCCTAGTCACTGCCGAGACTTATCTGCCGTGTCGCCTGTTCGGCGAGACTTATCTGCCGTGTCGCCTAATCGGCGAGACTTATCTGCCGTGTCGCCTGTTCGGCGAGACTTATCTGCCGTGTCGCCTGTTCGGCGAGACTTATCTGCCGTGTCGCCTGTTCGGCGAGACTTTCAAAAATTAACTCAAGGATCAGTTCATGGCGATGCGCATTTTAGTCACCGGCGCTGGCGGGTTTTTAGGTGGGAAAATTACCCGTATGTTGATTGCGCGGGGTGATCACGTGGTTGCGGTGCAGCGTAGCGGCGCGCCTGAGCTGGAGCGGCTCGGGGTTAAGGTGGTGTGTGGCGATTTGTCTGGGCCGGCTGCGCAAGTATTGCTAAACGCAGCGGCGTCTGGCTGTGATGGCGTCATCCATGTCGCCGCCAAGGCGGGGCATTGGGGCAGTTTTCAACAATATTTCGCCGCCAACGTAACCGCCACGCGTAATGTTCTGACGGTTTGCCAAGCGCAACGGATTCCCCGCCTAGTTTATACCTCGACACCCAGCGTCGCACATGCGGGTGGCGACTTGGCGGGTGTGGATGAATCAACTGCTATCCCGGCGCGGTTTCACGCGCATTACCCTGCCACGAAAGCGGTTGCCGAATGCGAAGTTCTAGCAGCGAACAGCGCGATGCTATCGACCTGCGCGCTGCGGCCGCACTTAATTTGGGGTCCGGGTGATAACCATTTGTTGCCGCGCCTAATTGCCCGCGCGCAGGCGGGCAAACTGCGCTTTGTCGGGAACGCACAAAATTTGATTGACACCATCTACATCGACAACGCCGCGCGGGCGCATCTGCAAGCGCTAGACCGGCTGAATCCAGATGCAGCGTGCGCGGGCAAAGCATATTTTTTGAGCAACGACGAACCTTTGGCGGTGCACGACATCGTCAACCGTTTAATTGCCTGTGCCGGCTTGCCCGCGTGTAACAAACATATCCCCGTGCCTCTGGCTTACCTGCTTGGGGCGCTGATGGAATTTGGTCATCAGGCGCTGCGGTTCAAAGGCGAGCCACTTTTGACGCGCTTTGTCGTCGAGCAGCTCAGCACGGCGCATTGGTTTGACATTCGCGCGGCGAAGCGCGATTTGGGCTTTGTTCCCGAGATTTCGATTGACCAGGGGTTGGCGCGCTTGGCAGCGGCGTTTGCCGCGCCAGCGCTAATGAACGCGTAAGGCCGTGTTGCTTTGTTTCGCATACGCAAAACAGGCTTCGCCTGAACAATACAAACGTTGATTTCCGAATATCGCTTGAGTGCAGTAGCGATTACTCGGTATGCTTGAGGGCTAAACAGCGCCGCCGCAGTTCGGGCCAAGCATTTTGCAATTAGTTTTTTGGAGGATTCACACATCGCTGCCCCACCAGAGCGCCAAACCCGGCGCAACGAAGATATTCGCGTTCCAAACGTACGTCTAATTGACGAAACCGGCGAAAATGTTGGCGTCGTTCCACGCTTAGATGCGCAACGTCGGGCACGTGAATTAGAGCTTGATCTGGTCGAAATTGTGCCTAATAGCGATCCACCGGTATGTCGCATCATGGACTTCGGTAAATATCGCTTTGAGCTGCAAAAGAAAGCGCACGATGCGAAGAAACGCCAAAAGCAGACTGAAATTAAAGAAATGAAATTTCGCCCCGGCACTGACGACGGCGATTTCAACGTAAAAATCAAGCAAATCAAAAAGTTTTTGGCGGAAGGCGATAAGGTAAAGATCAACTTACGCTTCAAAGGGCGCGAAATGGCGCACTTGGAATTGGGTGACGCGATGCTGACCCGGATCGGCGAGGAACTGAAAGAAGATGCGCTGATTGAACAACGAAGTAAGATCGAAGGCCGCATTATGAGTATGATGTTAGGCCCTAAAAAGACGAAGTAGCTGCAAGATAGCGGCGCTTTGTGCCAGAGTTTGAAATTTGCACTTTAAAAACCGCCAATTTCACATGTTCTGGTGATGTAACAAGCCGGTGTAAAAGCCGCTTGATTCGCACCATCGAGTTCCAAAAGCGCGCTTTGCGGCATCAAAGCGAACACTCGGTGGCGTTCAAAAACAAAGGAGAAACCCATGCCAAAGATCAAAACTAACCGTGCGGCAGCCAAGCGCTTTCGCAAAACCGGTAGCGGTAAATTCAAATGCGGTCACGCATTCAGAAGTCACATTTTGACCAAGAAATCGACGAAACGAAAACGCAATTTGCGCGGACCGAACATGGTTCGTCCAGAAGACGCAGGCCGTATCGCTCGCATGTTGCCGTACGCCTAAGCGCGCGCCAATCTAACTCTTGATCATTCTAAGGACTTAAAACTATGGCACGCGTAAAACGGGGCGTCACCGCCCGCCGTCGTCACAAAAAAATTATTTCTCGCGCCAAGGGCTATTTTAATGCCCGCCGCAAAGTATTCCGAGTTGCCAAACAAGCCGTAACCAAAGCGCAACAGTATGCGTATATTGGCCGTAAGCAGAAAAAGCGGGATTACCGCAGTCTGTGGATCGTGCGGATCAACGCTGGCGCACGCCTGTGTGGTTTGAGCTACAGCCGCATGATGAATGGCCTGAAAAAAGCCGGCATTTTGTTAGATCGTAAAGTGCTGGCGGACTTAGCCGTACACGACATGGCTGCATTCGCAACGATTGCCGAAGCCGCTAAAAAAGGTGCCACGAATACTCAGAAAGTCACTATCGCCGCCAGTGTTGCGAAAGCTGAAAAGCCCGCAGCAAAGTCAAAGAAAGCTGCCGGAGATGACTTAAAAATCATTGAAGGCATCGGCCCGAAAATTGCTGAGCTGTTTATCGCCGCTGGCATCAGCACCTTTGCAGAAGTTGCAGCAGCAAGCGTTGAAACAATGAAAGAAATCCTAGCGGGTGGTGGTGCGCGTTTTGCTACGCACGATCCAAGCAGCTGGGCCGAGCAAGCGACACTCGCCGCCGCTGGCAAGATGGACGAGCTGAAGGTTTTACAAGACAAACTCGACGGTGGTCGCGCGTAAGCGCTACGACAATCACGTCGCTTTGAATCATTGGGGAGGCTTAATCGCTTCCCCATTTTTTTGCTGAGTTATTTTTTGCAGGTGAGCAGATGAGTGCTTTGGACACAATTTTGGCCGATGGCTTAGCGCAAGTCGCGCAGGCAACTGACAGCGCAACGCTTGAACAAGTGCGTGTCGACTGGCTGGGCAAAAAAGGCTTCGTCACCGAGCAAATGCGGCAATTGGCGGGTTTGGATGCGGAGGCTAAAAAAAGTTTTGGCGCGCAGATTAACCGTGTGAAAGAAGTTTTACAGGGTGCTTTAGGCGAGAAAAAAACGCTGCTGGACGCAGATATACTCAGCGCGAAATTGCGCACTGAAACCATAGACGTCAGCCTGCCCAGCCGAGCTGGCAGTACGGGAAACCTGCACCCGATTACCCGCGTTATGGATCGCATGACGGCAATCTTTACCTCAATGGGTTTTGAGATGGCCGAAGGCCCGGAAATTGAAGATGATTTCCATAATTTTGAAGCGCTGAATTTTCCGCCGCACCACCCAGCGCGCACCATGCACGATACGTTTTATTTTGATGACGCGCGCCTGTTACGCACCCACACCAGCCCCGTGCAAATTCGTGCGATGCAAAAACTGCGGGATGCCGGTGGCGCGCCACCGATCAAAATCATTGCTGCAGGTAAGGTCTATCGCAGTGATTCCGACCAGACACATTCGCCGATGTTTCACCAGCTAGAAGGCTTGTACATTGCCGAAAAAGTGAGCTTCAGCGACTTAAAAGGCATGCTGACGCATTTTGTCCGCGCGTTTTTCGAGCGCGACTTTGAAATGCGCTTTCGCCCCAGCTATTTCCCATTTACGGAGCCCTCCGCTGAAGTGGACATTGCCTGGGAGCGTGACGGAAAAACCAGCTGGCTAGAAGTCTTGGGCTGCGGCATGGTGCATCCAAACGTGTTGATTGCCGGCGGCATAGACCCGGAACGCTACTCCGGCTTTGCCTTTGGCCTGGGCGTGGAACGCTTCACGATGCTGCGTTACGGCGTCAATGATCTGCGCGCATTCTTTGAGAATGATGTTCGCTTCCTAACTCAATTTCGCTAAGACTACCGGCGCTATATTTATGAAAATTTCTGAATTTTGGCTGCGCGAAAGTGTTGATCTTTCCGGTATCAGCCGCACGCAATTGCTGGATAAGCTCACCGCAGCTGGACTAGAAGTGGAAGACTGCGCCGATGTGGCGCCCGCATTTGAAGGTGTCGTGATTGGTGAAATTGTCAACTGTGAAAAACACCCGAATGCCGACAAACTGCGCGTTTGCCAGGTTAACGTTGGCGAATCAGTTGCTCTGCAAATCGTCTGCGGCGCACCAAACGCGCGGGTGGGCCTGAAAGCGCCGCTTGCAATCGTCGGTAGCGTCTTGCCCGGAGGGCTTACGATCAAAATTGGCAAGCTGCGTGGTGTTGAATCGTTTGGCATGCTGTGCTCTAGCGCTGAACTCGGTTTGCCCGCAGGCGGCGTGGACGGCCTGTTTGAGCTGCCCGCTGATGCGCCGGTGGGAGCGTCAATTCGCGAATACTTAAAGCTCGACGATGCAATTATTGAGCTGAAAATGACGCCGAATCGCAGCGACTGTTTGGGCGTGCACGGGCTAACGCGTGAACTGTGCGCGCTGTTTAATCGCAAAGCCACAAACAAGATTAGCCAAGTTGTCGTGCCCAGCATTGCCGATCAAATAGAAATCACACTGGCTGACCCTGCCGCGTGCCCGCGTTATTTGGGGCAAGTCATCAAAGGCATCAATGCGCAAGCAGTCAGCCCACTTTGGCTGCAAGAGCGCCTGCGCCGCTGCGGTATCCGCAGCATCCATCCGGTGGTTGATATCAGCAATTATGTGCTACTCGAATTCGGCCAGCCTATGCACGCGTTCGATCTAGGCGCGATAAAAGGCGGCATCACCGTGCGCCGGGCAATGCCGGGCGAGATACTGAAAACCTTGGATGAGCAAAGCGCGAACTTGGACGCGCGTTTTCTCGTCATTGGCGATGCTGAAAAAGCGCTTGCGGTGGCCGGCGTAATGGGCGGTTTTGAATCGCGTGTGACGACGGAAAGTGTCGATATTTTCTTTGAAGCCGCGCACTTTGCGCCCGAGGTGATCATGGGCCGCGCACGTTTGCTGGGCTTACACACCGACGCCAGTCATCGGTTTGAGCGCGGTGTAGACGCATCGCTACCCGAAGCGGCGTTGGCGCGGGCAACATCATTGCTGGTGGAAATTTGTGGTGGGCAAGTGGGGCCAATTTGCCGCAGCGAAAGCCCTGCGCACTTGCCTAGCGTTAACTCGGTGCACTTGCGCCGGGCAAAGCTTGATGAAGTGCTGGGCGTGCACGTTTCAGACGCACAAGTTGAGTCGGTCCTACGAGATTTGGGTTTTGCAGTTGTCGATAATCCAGCCCAGAATCCAGCCCAGAATCCAGCGCAGAATCCAGCCCAGTCTGGCTGGCAAGTCACCCCGCACAGCGCACGCTTTGATATCAGCATAGAAGCCGATCTGATTGAAGAAATCGCACGCGTTTATGGCTACGACTTAATTCCCGTGCGTTTGCCTAGCCTGCGCCTTACGCCATATGCGCCTACCGAGGCCGAGCGACCGTTGGCTAATCTGCGGCATTTGCTTGCGGCGCGTGACTACCAAGAGGCGATCACATTTGCGTTCACCTCAAGTGTCGGTTTAGCGTCGTTTGGCTTCACTGGGCATCCGATCAAAAATCCTTTGTCGGCTGATATTGATGTGATGCGGCCTTCGCTGTTGCCCAATCTGCTTAACGCTGTGGCGCAAAATCAGCGTCGCCAACTAGACCGCGTCCGCCTGTTTGAGACGGGTGTCGTTTTTTTAGATGCGGGTAAGCGCGAACCGAGCCGAATCGCTGGCGTTGCGGTCGGCGCGCATTTAAGCGAGCAATGGGGTGCACCTACCCGTGCGGTGGATTTTTTCGACGTCAAAGGTGATGTCGATGCGCTGCTCGGCAGCAAGCAAACAGTGCATTACGTGGCTTTTTCTGTGGGCACAGCGCCCGAATACCTTCATCCTGGACGTTCGGCAAAGGTAATTCTCGGCGCGGTTGAAATCGGCGTGATTGGGCAGCTGCATCCGGCCTTGATCAAAACACTCGATCTGCGCGGTGCGCCGGTGGTGTTTGAGCTTAATCTTGCCGCCGTGCGCGAAACCCAAGTGCCCAAAGCACAGACTTTAAGCAAGTTCCCGAGTTCGCGGCGTGATCTGGCCATTGTGTTGAGTGAATCCGTGTCATTTGACGCGTTGAAATCGTGTGCGCGGGACGCGGGTGGCGAAATTTTGCATTCGCTCGATTGCTTTGATGTTTACCGCGGTGCGGGTTTAGCTGAGGGCCGTAAAAGTTTGGCTATCAGCTTGATTTTGC
>JANNYO010000040.1:0-2253 GCA_031410115.1 Rhodanobacteraceae bacterium
ACACCGCAAAACGATGCGCCGATGGCGCTTGCGGATGTCTATAACTTGCTGCCAAGCGTGGCGTCGTTAGTGCTGACGCCTGCCCAAGGCGTGCTCAGTAATGACGTTGATCCAGATGGCGATATCTTAGTCAGCGCCGTGGTGCAGGCACCGGCCAATGGCAGTTTGAACTTGGCCTTGAATGGCGCGTTGCTGTACACACCAGTAGCACCGCGGCCACAGTCGATCAGCTTTAGCTATCGCGTGCGCGACCCACTGGGTTTGGAATCTAGTGCGGTGGTCACAATCAATTTTGGCGGCGCGCTTGCAGACGAAATTTTCCGAAATGGCTTTGAAGGCACACCTTGATGAAAACGTTTGAACCATTGTTGCAGCGTCCAAGGCGCTTGGCGCTTTTTGCCAGGGTACAAATTGCCAGCGTGCTAGCGAGGCCGCTTTGTCTGGCACGAATTATTGCGGCACGCATCGTTGTGGCGCTGTGCTTGTTAAGCTCCGCAAACCTAGCACTTGCAAGCATAGACTCAGCCGTGGCTTGGTTAAATACGCGCCAAAGCGCAGACCAGGGTGTACACCGTGCCAGCGATTTGGCCAATCGCGTTGATACCAATGCCGAAACGCTGCTGAGTTTGCAGCGCGTTGGGCGCACGGCGGGTTTTGAAGCCACGGCAGCGCGCGCTATTTCTGATCGGCGCGCCAATATCTATTCTTTGGCTAGGCAGGCACGCATTCGGCTTGATCTTGGTCAGTCTGCGGCGACACAACTGAGTGAACTTTCGGCTGCACAAAATGCCGATGGCGGCTTCCCGCCGGTAAAAGGCTTGCTGAGCGAACCGATCACGAGTGCCTACATGGTGGCGCTATTTGAACGTGCTGGGCAAGGCGCATCAACGGCGGCGACGCGAACGGTGGCTTATCTGATTGCCAGTCAGCAGACCGATGGCGGTTGGCTATCGGCGTCGGGCAATTTGAGCAGCGTTTTTGCCAGCGCGGAAGCCACGCTGGCACTGATTGCTGCGCAGTCACGCGTTAACGTCGTCGCACCGCTGGCGCGCGCGCGTACTTTTTTACTCTCTAAAAAGCTTGCTGATCATAGCTTTGGTGCGCTGCTTGAAAGTGGCTTTGCCATCGATGCGCTGTTGGCGCTAAGCGTACCGCGCGCCGACTTACAGCCTTCGGCGCTGGCGCTGAGTGCACAACAGCTTGGCAGCGGCAGTTTTGCTAATGATGCGTATGTCACTGCCGTGGTGTTGCGCGCGCTTTGGCAGTTTGAGCAGCCAGAGCTGCCTAGCAATGGCGCGGGCATTCAAGCACGGGTGTTATCGGCGGCAACCGAGCTGCCTATTGAAGGCGCAACGCTGACACTGAGCGGCACCGCCGCAGTGGGCTTGACCAGTAATAATCAGGGGCGCTTGCAAAGCGCCACGCTGTTGCCCGGGCCCTACAGCGTGCGCTTGAGTTTCACTGGCATGCGCGATGTGATCTTTGATATCACCGTGCCGGCGGGGCGTGTGTTGGACTTGGGCGATTTGCGCTTGATTCAAGGCAACACGCCACAAGATAATTTCGCCATCATTCGCGGCATGGTCATTAGCCAGGGAGCTAATCAAACCCAGACAGGCGCGCCGATTGAAGGTGCAACCGTGCGCATTGATGGCACTGCGATTAGCACACAAAGCGACAGCGCCGGGCGCTATCAGTTTTTGCAAGTGCCACCGGGCGTGATCACGGTCAAAGCAAGTGCGACTGGCTATTCCAGCGCGCAAAGCCAGTTGACCGTGCTGGCCCGAAGCCTGACTGATTTGACCTTCGAGCTTTCCGCGCAGGCGGCGCCACAGACGGGTGCGACGATTCGCGGCGTGGTGTTGCAAGCGAACACCAACCAGCCACTGGCCGGCGTGCAGATTGCAGTGACCGCTGGCGCGCCGTTGGTAAACACCCAAACCGCTGCAGATGGCAGCTACACGCTGCAAACTGCCATCGGTACTGCGGTTTCCATACGCGCAGCCAAAGCCGGCTTTGATGCGGTGGCAATCCAAACCCCGCTGATCGACAATCAAGTTTTAATCTTCGCGCCTAAGCTGTATGCGACTGGAACTACGCCGACCGGGGCGAATGCCGCCACCATTGGCGGCACGATTGTCAATCAGGCGAACCGGCGGGCGATTGCGGATGCCTTGATTGTCATAAGCGACCCTTCCGGTCAGCGCACCGTGCGCAGCAGCAACGATGGCAGCTTTAGCGTGAGCGGCCTAC
>JANNYO010000041.1:0-3235 GCA_031410115.1 Rhodanobacteraceae bacterium
GGGGCACGTGGCTGCTGCCGGACAACCGCAGCACCAGGTTCTCGCTGTGCCCGCCGGGCACGGTAATGCAGCAGATTGCGCCGACGCGCTGGTGGGATGTGTTCCAGAGCATTGAAGGCGGCCCTGGCCAATGGCGCAGCACACGGATCCCATCGTCGCAGTCGAAGTGGCGCGCGAACAGCACGCCCAATTGCTACAACGACGAGATGTCCTCGCCGGGCTACGGATTCGTCGGCCGCGTCGCAGGGCCGGATGCGCTGGGTATGGCGCAGCTGAGCAACCGGCTGCTCATCCCGCCAGACGGCTGGACGTTCGACCTCGGCGGCCAGACCAGCGGCCTGTTCGGGTACGGCTACCTGGCAATACCGATCGTCCCTGGCAATGGCCTGACGGGCGTACGATCCGTGGGCAACCAAAATTGGACGCTGCTGGTCAACAGCAGCAACTTCAAAGGCCCGGTCGCGTTCTATACGGCCAAGGCCTTTACTAGCATTAACGCGCTGGATCGGCGCATTGCCGGTCGCGGCCTCGATGCGATGCCAGCAATCACACCCAGCCTCGCGCTGGAGATCAATACCGTCCCGGGCTTCACCTCGGTCGATTCCGACGGCGTGACCTATCGGCGCATCGCGCCCATGGCGTTCCCGGTCACCGATGTGGCCAACCTCCGCGCCACCCTGACGCAGGACTTCACCGCCTATTCGAAGCGGGCGCTGTGGAACACCTTCAGTGCCGCGATGACGGGCGCTAGTTTGCCGATACAGCTCGACGGAGCGGGTGCTCATCGGCTCGGCCTGAATCCGACCGGACTCAACTCCGACATGGCGGATCTCGACGAACCGGTGTTAGCGAACACATTCGTGACATCCACCGTGAGCAGCAACGCAAACGGCGGCACCGCGTTCAGCCTGCAATGGGGAGAGGCACGGGACGCAGGCACTTTGCCCGAGTATTTCCGACGCGAAGCGGATGGCTGGAAGCCGATTCCTGCCAGTCAGGTGCCCAGCTCCACGAGCCTAGCCCGGCAGCATTTTCCGGCACTGAGCGCTTCGGCGTGGCCGACACTCGTTTCCACCAGCACTGCGCCATGGACGTCCACCAAGTGGGCTGCCGGACCCTTCACCACGCGTCTGAACGACGGTTCGACCGTGACCTACGTCTGGTACCGCTTCGTCGACCAGCCGGCCATCGCCCGGCAAGGGCTCGACCCAGCAACACTGCAGAGGCTGCAGCTGCTCGTCGAACGCATGCATACGCAGTACGGTGCGAACGGCCCCACGATGGCGCCACCCAGCGCGGGCAGCCTCGCCTCCATTGATCCGGGCATGCTCGTCTCGCCGCCGGCGGGTCTGGAAGTCGGGCATGTGCCCATCGCCATCGGACAGCGGTGAGGCCGGCTCGCCAGCGGCCAGAGCGCAGGGCTGGATCACACACAGGCACGCGTGCTTCGCTGGTTGAATTAATCCTGCCCCCGCACTCAGTGTTTTTAAAAGGCTAGTTATATGTTTAGAAAATCAAAGATCCACCTCGTCTCAACATTTGCCATGGCCGGCGCTCTTGCGGCGATAAATACCAGTGGTAATTTAGCAATTGCAGCAAATGCTGAGGGCAGTCAGCAGGGGCAAGTCGGCATCGACTTTGTTGAGTCCTATACGCCCCCACACACCGAATCACAGGACGTATCACCATTCAAACCCTACGATGAGGCAACCGCTGTCAGGCCAAAGGCGATCACGCTCGCCGCAATGCCAGCCGAAGAGCTGGCTAAAAAAGTCGCAGCGCCCGACAAAATCGCTGCGCCCACGATCGTCTCCGTACCGCGTGCAGTGGCCGACACCGATACCGTCGCCAAGACCGTCAGCCGCATGCAGTGGACAACCTCAGCGCTAGGCAACAAGGTCGGTTCTATTCGAATTAAATCAACGGACGCCAAAGGTGTGTTCATCGGCGTGGTGGTCGATCAGTTGCCAAGTGAGGCGTCGTTGCGTTTTCACGCTGATAAAAGCAGTACCGCGTTTCATGTCTCAGCGGAAAAAATCCTCACCCAGATTCAGATCAACATCAATGCAGGCGACAAAACTGATTTTGGTCGCACCTACTGGGCACCGATTTTTGATAGCGATGATGTGACGATGGAAATTGAGCTGCCTGCCGGCATCAGCATTGACACCGTGCAAATTTCGATTCCGCTTATCTCGCATGTCTTTGTCAGCCCTGCCGAGCTAGATAAAAAGGCGATGAATCCGGGCAAGACTAGCGCGGGCACGTGCAACTTGGATGCGACTTGCTATCCTGAATATGATAACGAGAGTCGCTCGGTGGCAAGGCTATTTTTTCTTACCTCGCCGGCTTCAGCGGCATTTTGTACGGGCACGCTGCTCAATAATAGGTTCTCCGACGGTACGCCGTACCTGCTCACCGCTAATCATTGCATCAGCACGCAAACTCTGGCCTCGAACCTTATCGCAGTCAGGTGGATGGCTCGCACTTCCGCTTGCAATAGCGGTGTCGAAAGCACACCGATATTCCAAACTGGCGGGGGTGCAATCCTGCTGCACAACGAGCCGCTGACGGATACCTCGTTCCTCAGACTCAACGAAGCCCCACCCTCGGTAGTCAGGTTTGCCGGGTGGTCTGCGGAACCGGTGACTAACGGTGAATTTGCGCTTGGTTTACACAATCCACTTGGAGGGCTCCAGGAGGTCAGTTTAGGTAAGGTTGCGTATTACTTGACCTGCACCGGTTCTGGTGCGTTTTGCTCCGTAGGAGGAACCATGGCCACTCACATAGGAATAGAGTGGACAGGCGGTTCCATTGCGGGCGGCAGTAGTGGCTCAGGCTTGTTCGTGAAAAGAAATAACGCCCGATATTTAGTTGGGCAGCTATTTGGCGGCCATCTTTGCGATTCGCCAATTCTCGTCAAGGGCGTTTACGGCCGCTTTGACGTTCCATATCGTGCCGCCCTGAAAACATGGCTCAGCCCGGATGAATTGATCCTGGGCAATGGTTTTGAGTGATGGCGCGCGCTCAAACGCACAGAGTGAAACAAGGATATGTCTATGTTTGGAAAATTAAAGATTCGCCTAGCTACATCATTTGCGGTTGCCGCCACTTTTGCAGGGATAATCGCCAGTGCCAATTTGGCAATTGCAGCAAATGCTGAGGGCAGTCAGCAGGGGCAAGTCGGTATCGACTTTGTTGAGTCCTATACGCCCCCACACACCGAATCACAGGA
>JANNYO010000042.1:0-1738 GCA_031410115.1 Rhodanobacteraceae bacterium
GATTGAGGTTTTTCCGCAGATCATC
This sequence comes from Rhodanobacteraceae bacterium, assembly GCA_031410115.1. Taxonomy (GTDB): domain Bacteria; phylum Pseudomonadota; class Gammaproteobacteria; order Xanthomonadales; family SZUA-5; genus JANNYA01. The sequence goes on from JANNYO010000042.1 coordinate 26, forward strand.
GACAACGGAAAAATGCTCCGGAACTTCGTCCAGATTCTCCGCTCCGGCGTCACCGGCCGCATCATTGGCATACCGACGACCAGAGTTGATGGAACCAGGTGCAAGTGATTGCGTGAAATCATCTATATGCGTCCAAAAAACCTCCCCTTGCTGGGTAATCTTGGTGTCAATCAAAGGCACCTGAAACGTCGAAGCGAACTCATCCGCTACGTCTGTTAGCATGCCATTGCCAAGGTGATAGGCATACGGCGGGCTCACGGGATCAATGGCGTACTCGTTCTCGGTCAAGCGCAGCTGTGCGCCACTGGCGCTTAAAATTTCTTCCTTGAGCAGCTTGCCTTCGTTTTTATAGAATTCTGTGCCGAAGGTGAAACGCGTTTGCTCGCCATTGGGCATAGTGAGTGTGGCAAGTTTCGTGCTGTTGGTAATGCTTTGCGGATTGAAAGCCAAAGTCCAGACTAATCCAGGCACGCCAGGGCCCGAGATGGTTTTGCGCGCCAAGGCATAGGTATCAAAGCTTTTGGCAACGCCGGGAACTAGCTCACCTTTATCCATAAAGCAATTGGGCAATACCCGATAGCGTTTGTGCCGAATCGGGTCAAACTCAAAATAGCCAGTTGCGCCACTGGGATGGGTAAAGGTGTAGCTGCGGCGAGTCACGCTTGGGCGGTATTCACCGGCGTCACATTCATACCCATTCTGCGGCGGCAGATAGACGAAAATAAAGACGCTCGTGTTGTACTGCCACCGGCTGGCGTCGGGCAAAATAACTTCCGACAAGCGATTCGAGCTGGTGTAGTTATATTCCCAAGTTCGGCCATGCGCACGGGCAAAGTGCAGTTTGCCGTTGCTGGCGTAGTATTCAAAAGTGATTATTCGGCCATCGTTCGCTTCAATTTTTTGCAGCTGACCGCCGATGTAGTCATATGTCACCCAATTGCCAAAGCGATCTTCCACGCGCGTGGCGTAGAGTCGGATTTCATCGCGTTCAAGAACGAAAGAGACGGGCACGCTGCCATTGGACTTGGTGCCAGACAAGCGTGAAGTGCGACGCTTCGCCATCCAATTAAACGTGTACTTGCTGCCATCCGGCGCTAATGCCAAAAAGCCCTCGCCCGCTTCGCCGCTGACCAGGCTAGGCAAACAGCGCACCTGCCAATGGCTGAGTGTCGCCCACGGGTAGTTTTGCCCATCCGTCGGTACTAGCGTGTTGGCCGGGCTGCGCGCCAACAGCATTTGCGAGCCTTGCCCAGGCACCGAAAGCGAGTTGCCGGCCCAATAATCGGCACCGGGAAAGATGCGTCCACCGACGGTACCGCTAACAACTGCATTCGGTGGTGTGATGTCATTGAACGCCGTCGAGCAGCGCGCATTTGGGTTCGGCCCGGAAACCTGCCAGCCCAAATCCGTGGCAAAAGTACCGTGCACAAACGGCACTTCTAATTCCCATTCCCCCAGCAACCCTGGCGCGGTCGGGCCACGCGCTTCAGTGGCGCTGTGTGTGCGCGTTAGCCGCACCGGCAAAGCGCTATTGCCGGGTAAATCAATGTCGGTAACGCTAAAAGTCGTGGCACCGCTGTAATAATTGGTCGAGTCACCAAACAAACTATCCCCCAACGGCGCAATCGCCTCGGCGGCACTGACACGCGTCATGCGGTCGTATTTGGTGTCAAGGCCACTTTCTTCCAGCACTTGGGCCGGGGCTGGTGGTAC
>JANNYO010000043.1:0-15827 GCA_031410115.1 Rhodanobacteraceae bacterium
TTTCTAAGTACACCAGCCCGCCTGGATTGACTCGTGGGGTGACATCTAAAATTATGCCCACGTCGCGAAATTGGACAAAGCTTTGTGAGCCACCGCCAATGCCGGTTGCGCCCCCCGCATTCTGAGCAATTTGTTGACCAACTTGGATTGATGCTTGTTTGTTGTTGAGCACAAGTAAGGTCGGGCTGGAAAGCACGTTTGTGGTTCCTTCCGATTGCAGCGCTGAAACGAATGCACGGGCATCGCGACCATCAAAAATGTAATTTAGCCCAGATGCTGCGGTTAAAGTGCCACCCAATCCTGAAAAGCTACGTAGTTCAGCGTTTGGCGAGGTGGTGCCTAGTGGCACAGCAGTAGGCACACCACCTAAATTTCCAAGCGTCGTGGGGACTGCGCGCTCAAGCCACCACTGCACACCAAAACTCAGATTGTTGACCAATGCGACCTCAAGCAGTTTTGCTTCAATCTTTACTTGCAAAGGCTCAATGTCCAACCGATGTATGGCGCTTTTCAAAATTTCGTATTGCGCCGGGGTAGAGCTAATCAGCAACGCATTGTTATCTTCAACAGCAGATATCCGGACTTCTTGCTCGCCTAATAAACTTTTTCCAGATCCGCCACCGTTAGCGCCAGGCGTTGGGCTGGGTGTAGCGGGCTTTGCAACTGGCGGAACGATACCGCCGCCAAACTGTCCGCCACCCAAAGTTTGCCCGCCTAAGCCAGGAGCAACATCACCTCGGGTGGAGCGTCGTTCCTGTCTAGGTGCTGCCGCAGCACCATTAAAAATCTCGTTCAGGCGATCCGCTAAATCGGTGGCTTTGACGTTTTGCACGTCGTAAACATAGAGCTTTGAGCCGCCTTCGGTGCCGCCGCGGTCCAGGCGTTTGATCCAACTTTCCACTTGGCCTAAATATTGCGGTTGCGGCGTGATCACTAAAATCGCGTTCAAACGCTCAACCGGCAGCATGCGCACCATGCCGGCCAATGGTGTGCTGCCGGCGCCCGCGCCGCCGGCGGCATCACCAAATATCGCTTCTAGCTCAGGCATTAAATCTTTGACTTCAACGCGCTCTAGGGTAAACAGCGCGAAGCTCATGCCTGCCATCCAATCGACATCAAAAGTGTTGATAACGCTCAAATAGTTGTCTAACTCGTTTTTGGTGCCCGCAACCACGATCAAACTGCGCGCGTTGTCAGCTTTTAGCACCGAGCCTTGCTTGGCATACGGTTTCAGCAATTCTTCCATTTGCGATGCGGAAATAAACTTCAGCGGCACGGCGCGCACGGAATAGCCTCGGCCATCACCGGCGAGCAATTGCGGCGACAAATTTCCCGGCACCGCTGCCTGCGTTTGCACCACTAAATATTGATCGTTCTTGCGCACCAACGCCGCACCGCTCCAGCTCAGCAGCATTTCCAACACCGCCATCGCTTGCTCGCCCTTGATTGGCTTGGCGGTGGAAAAAGTCACGGTGCCGCCGACGCCGGGGCCGATCACATAGGTTTCTTGCAGCAAATCGCCGAGGATGGTTTTGACCACTTCCGGGACAGGTGTCGCTTCAAAATTAAAACTGACCTCTTGATCTGCCAAAGCGGGGCGCGCGCTCGCCTCTGCGGGCGGGCTGGGCTTGACGAACTGACCCGTCCCAGGGAATGAGGTGGGGCCGGCGGCACCTGCAAGGTCAGCGCCGATTTGTGTTTCCTTCGCTGGTATTGCGGGGGCGGCGTCTACTGCCGTTGCTGCCGGCGCGGTTGCAACTGGCTTTTTTGACGCTATGCCAAAAGTTGCACAGCCAGCAAACGCGAGGGCTAAATAACTGATGAGCGCCAAATTAGGCAGTAGTCGATGACTTTTTACAAAGCTTGAATGCGATAAAAATCGGGGTAGCACGAAAATCCTCATTATTGATTACCCGAACTCATGCGCTCGGCTTCTGCACGCATTTGCGCACGGCGTTCTTCGATGATTCGCTGCACCTCCACTTCCCGCGCAGCTTGATCAGCACTTGGGGGCGGTGGCGGTGGCGGCGGCACGCCGGGCACAGGCATCGCCATGGCAGCGGTATTGAACTTCGAATTATCTGACATGGGTGGCACCGGCGAGTTCCCCTGCACCTGCGGAATAAAAGGCAGCCCAGCTTGCCCAGACTGTGGCGAGCCTTTAGCCACATCCAATTTCAACTCAACTTGACCCTGATCGGCGCCGCCGTCAAAAACCACGCTGCGCGCACTAATTTGCGTCACCCGCCAACCGGCAAGTTCACCTGGAAAGGGCATGCCTTCACGCAAACGATACGTCTGATCACCACCCGCATTGCGCAACAGTGCAACTTTACGCGTCGGCGTAATCACCACGCCGGTCAGCTGCGCCGTTAGCGGCACCGGCGGGATCGCAGGCTTGACAACTTCAGCGGTAGCGACGGCTTTTGTAGGCGCAGTTCGTGTTTGAGTAAACAAAGAGCGATCGTTGATTTCTAAATATGTTAGCTCTGACGCCATATCTGCGTTGAATTCGCTCTGTGGCAATTCAGGCGAAGACTCGGGTGGTGACGCCCCTTCCGGCAAAGTTGTGAAATTGGCACCCCAACCGAGCTGACGCTGTAGCAACAGGAACAGCATCATCGCGGCACAGGAGGCCGCCAAGACCACGGTTAATTTTCTTCGCGTAGAGAGTTTCATTGCAGCTAGGGGCCAAATGTGTCGATTGGAATCTGCGGGTTTGCAGGTGCCGCGACTTTAGGTACAGGACGAATATAGCCGGACAAATCAAAACGAGCGTCCATGTTGCCGCCATTTGCGATTGCCAAAGACGCATCTAAAACCGGCTGTTGATATAAATTGAGCTCATCAATAAATAGAAACGGCGTGGCGTTTTCCAGCGCGTAAATTATTTTGACCAAATCGTCTAAATCACAGTGCAAACGCACTTGAATACTGACGCGTTCGTACAGCTCTTTGGTGCCCAATTTTTGTGGCTGAGTCGATAAAATAGAACAGCGCGCGCTGTCCGCGCGCGCGGTGACGGCGGCTTTGAGCTTGGTGCTTAACGTCGCTGCACCCAGATCAAACGTCTCGTCAGGCAAAAAATATGTGTTGCGCAGCTTGAAATCTTCGACGGCCTTCAAACGCGCCTCCAAACCCGGACGCTTGGCTGTTTCCTGACGAAAGCGCAGCTCGGATTCTTTCAATTCACGCATTTGCGCCGCAGCATCGAGATGTCCGCGCACAAACCAGTGCAGACAGAAAAAATATACCAAGCCGAGCGCGACCAGCGCTAAGCCAGCTGCCATTACTTGGCCTTGGCCTTTGGGGGGAAGTAAGGTTAAAGCCATGGCTACAACATCGCCTGTTTATTGGGTTGCACGGGCGCAGCGGTCGCAGGCACGGGCGGGACCACTTCCGATTTGGTAGGAGCTGGCAGCTTTTCCTCGCGAATGTCGAGTTGTAGGCTAAAACGCTCTTTCCCGGTGCCCGCATCCGGTTGAATCACGCCCTGAATTTGCGGGTTGCCAAGATGTTTGGATTTTTGCAAAAGACCGATTAAATCCGAAGCCGAGGTTGACTGTCCCTGCAGCTGCACAGCTTCGCCGACAAATGAAATCCGTTCTAGCCAGGTGTTTTCGGGGATGCGTTGCGTCAATTCCAGCAGAACTTTGACGGTTTCCGAGCGTTTTTGTTTGCGTTCTGATAGGAAATTTGCGCCAGCAATTTCTTCGCGTAATTTCACACTTAATTTTGCCGTGTCGAGTGCGCTTTTCTGCATTTCTGCTGTGCGGGCTTGCAAATCTTCCAGCGCTTTTTGACGCGCATTCAAAGATTGCACCATCGCCATGCCGATCAATGCAACCAAACTGGCAGCCAAAATCCAACGAATACGTGCCTGAGGATCACTGTTGGCACCCCGTTTTTCCGCTGGCAACAGATTAAAGCCCTGCGTTTGCTCAAAATGCAGCGCGCCACGCCCAGCCGCGCAGTCGACGGCATCAATAGTAATTTGCGCGGGCGCTAACTGACTCAGCGCCGCGTCCAACGTCGCTTTCGGGGTCGCCAGTAAATCAACCAGCAAACTGCGTTGCGCGGCATCACGTTTGACAATGTGCCAATCAAAATAAACTTGGTCTGCTTTGAATGGCGTTTGCCGGTCCATCTCAAAACTTAGAACTTGACGCAGATTTTCTTCCGCCGCCAACGGCAGGGTCAAACGCTTGCGAAGTACTTTGTCAGCGCTGAGCGCCAGAATTTTAATTTCCGCTGGCTGATCATTCAGTGCTTCAAGAAATCCGAGCGCGCGCCGCACGTTTGCTGGGTCAGTCAAATCGATTGGGCGCTCAGCCTCACGTTTTGCACCCCGCACGCGCGCCGCATGCCAGCTGCCGTCTAGCGCCTGCCCCAGCACAATTTTCGCTGGTGCCGCGCCCAAGCGGTCGCCCAAATTTTTCGGCAAGCAGCCCAGCAGCTCTTGTTTCCACCATGAAAAGAACGCGCCGATTTGCGTGCGTGCAATCAGGGCGTTGGCGCTTCTTTGTACTTGCAATAAGACGTTAGCCATTGATTTTACACGCGTTAATTTTTATGGAGTCAAAAATCATGATGGCAAACAGAGCGTAAATTTGTGATTAAGTTCAATGGCAAGCGCCAAAACCGACGACGTCCTGACCTGCGATGATCGCTAAATTCCAGGCAAACGTCTAATTTGACTGCCCTTCACGCCAGCGGGAAATGCGAAATGGACGGTCGCCTACAGTGCCATTGCTTAGCTGCACGGTAGCCTCAAGCATCGCGACCGCGCCGCTTTCCAGCTCAGCGTGCACGGAAATTGTGCAGCTAGAGCCCGGGCCGCAGCCGATGCCTGGGGAAATTGTGCTGCCACCGGGCAAGACAATTGGCTGCCCAGTGCGGCCAGCTTGACGCATTGCAAGTATCGCCTGCACCTGTTCGGCGCTGAGATTTTGCCCCAGACGCGCCAACGCTACGGTCAATGCGCCGGCTTGGGCAAAGGCCAAATTGGGTTCTGACGCGCCGTTCGCGGTGATCGTCAACATGGGTTCAAGTCGTTGAAACAAATCAAAGTCCATACCCAAGACTTGCTGTATCTCGCTAACGGTGACGAAATACTGGTTGCGCGGGCCATATTTTAAATCAGCGCTGCGATATTCGCCTTTTTCCGCGCCGTTGATGGTGAGTAAATCATCAGGGTCGCGCCAATCAACCACGGCCGCCGCGAGCTTATCAGCGCGCAGCTTTTCCACGCCGCCCTGGATAAACATCAGGGATAGGATTTCGATCCCCGCGCTATTGATATCGATCTTCCCCGTTTCATCGACCATCGAAATCGTTAATTTGGCACCGTCAAAACGCGACTCATATGGCCTGCCATCGGCTTTCCAACGCACTTCGTTCGTTGGGTTATTTAACTCAAAAATCGCCCGGTGCAGACCCGCTTCCGCCGCGTAGCGCGCTTCGGCGGTATTGAGCGCATAGCGTGCCTGCCTACCCTCGGTACTGGCAGATTGCACATAGCTTGAAACCAATACCGTCAGCAGCACAATCACCCAGAGCACCATTAGCAGGACAATACCGCGCTCCCGCACAGGCTTAGTCGGCGTTTTCATCGCGGTATGCCTTGGGCAAATTGTTGCGTGGGGCGCCCGACGTTCATGTCAACCACAATGGCGACGACCAACTCTGGAATCTGCATACGCGCGTCTGGCTTCATTTCTAAATTGAGCTTAAGCATCAGCGGAATCGGCGCGGTTTGATCTTTTTCCCATTTTGATTCCCAGCCGCTCAACTTGCCGGTGTTGTCAATTGTGCGAAAGCTAAATTTGCCGCTGGCAACGCCTTCTAACAGCGCCACTGGCTCTTCTAAATCCAGATCGCCGTCTTCATAGCCGTTCAAAATAGCATAGCGATAGTTTAAAACATCGGGGGCGATCTCTAATTCCTGGACGTACGGGCCACCACGCCCCAAATAACCCGGCATGGAACCGACCCAACGCACGCGGTTTTGTTCGCCCTCAAAGCTGACATTACGCCCGGCGTCCTGGCGAATCATCAGCGGCAACATGCGCGTCAGCTGGCGACGCAAAAATTCATGGGTGGTACGCACACGCGACGAGCGTTCGATGAATTGGTCGCCCGAGTCCGCCATTTTGATGCTGGCTTCCAGGCCCGAGTAGGCCATCAGCATAATGAAAGCGACGAGAGCTGTGGCAAGCAGGAGCTCAATCAGCGTAAATCCGCGCACGCGGATGTTAGCTTTGAGATGTTTTTTTTCAGGCGTGACCATTAAAAAATCTGCCCAGGCCGCGCTTGTACCGAACGCAGCGTTGAAAAGCGTTCGGTGCGCACATTGGCGCCACGCCCCCAGCTGACCGCTAAATCCACGCGAAACAATTTAACCTGCACCGATTCTGGCACCGTTGAATCATCCGGCTGAAACGGTGTAATCGTCATTTGATAGCTGTAAACATCATCAAACTTTCCGCTGCTGGTGCCCTTTTTTAACGGCGCATCGATACCCACCAAATCCAGCTGATTCTGCGCGAAAAGAGCAACTTTGCCGATATCGCCCGCAACGCGTACATTGCGGCTTGCACCGCCCAGAGTTTCTAAAATTAAACCGAATCCGAGCGCAAACACGCTGAGCGCCAGCACCACCTCGATCAAGGTAAAGCCGCGAGATCGTCCGGCGGACAGGGAAACAGCGTTCATCGCGGAATCACCGCGCGTGGTTTGGCGGAGTCGAGAAAATCAATGTCGCCAGTCAACCAACCGACCCGCACCGTCCATATCCTTCCCCCGGCGCTGACCATAATTTTTCCGCCGGTTGAGCCACCGTCTGGATAAAAGCGAATCGCACCCGTTTTTTCATTGAGCACTTCGCCGGTATAGATTTGCGCTTTCAGCTCTTTCGGCAAAATCACTTCCGGCTTATTTGCCGCCGTGTAACTGCCATTTTCAACATCAATTACCAGTGCCTGCGGCTGTCCGGTGACCAGCGCCTGACCGCGGGTGTAGCGCAGTGCCGCCATAATGTCCTTACCTGCGGTGGCAACCTTGACGTTCTCAAGCTTGCCTACCACCTGCACCGCCACAATCACCGCCAACGCCGCCATGATCGAGATCACTATCAAAATCTCGATTAGGGTAAAGCCCTTTGCGCGCGAAAGTGGAATCCCCGTTCTTGCGCATACGGCTCCTTCTCCACGAGGGGAGCGAAGACTGCGATGAGGGAGCATCGTTTTAATTCCGCTTTACTGCCAATTACCAATATCTGCCGCGCGCTCTGCGCCACCCGCTTGTTTATCCGAACCATAGGACATCACGTCCATTTCCGAATGCTCGCCTGGCGATTTCAAAACATACGGCGAACCCCAGGGATCTTTACTCTGTTGCTCGGTAATATAAGGCCCCTTCCAGTTTGCTGCATTGCCGGGCTTGGTCAATAAATCATCAATGCTGCCAGGTGCGGAACCGGTATCAAGATAATAACTTGAGGCTTTTGCCGCAATGCTGCGCACGCCGGTCTTAGCGTTGGTTACTTTTGCATTTTCAGCTTGTCCAATCACATTCGTTGCAACCATGGTCGCTAAGAAAGCAATAATGCCAACAACCAATAAAATTTCAATTAAACTGAAGCCAGTTTGACTGGTTTTAAAATGCGTGATGTTACTTTTCATATTTATCCCACTAAGTTGTTAATACTCATAATTGCCATAATCATTGAACTAACGATAATGGCAATAAATCCGGCTAAAAATAAAGTCAATGCCGGTACAAAAATGGCTAGCAAGCGATCCACCGTCGTTTTGACTTCATAATCATAAACATCGGCTACTTTTAACAGCATGTCGTCTAACTGCCCGGTTTCTTCACCGACAGTCACCATTTGGATCGCAAGCTTCGGAAATAGCTTGGTTTGTGCCAGTGCAGGTGCTAGACCGCCACCCGTTTTGACGTCCTTACTGGCGGTTTCGACGGCGTCTTGCAAGACCGAATTGGTCAGCACGTTTTTCGCGATCGTTAGCGTCGAAAGCAGTGGAACGCCGTTCTTTAGCAAAGTTCCACCGGTGCGCACCAAGCGCGCGGTGTCCATTTTGCAGAGCAAATCACCCACGCCAAACACTTTAAGCAAACGCGCGTCCCAAATGCGCCGGGTTGCCGGTTCACTCATTTGCTTGCGGAAATACAGCACCGCGCCGATGATCGCAGCGATAATCACCCACCAGCCGTAGCGCAACACCGCCGCCAGCGCCAGCACCATTTTCGTCAACAGCGGCAATTCGCCGCCGAGTTGGTCAAAAATCGGCTGCAACTTGGGCACCACGTAAGTCAACATAAAAATCAGCGAGCCGCCCGCCATCAGCAGCAGCAAAATCGGATAAATCAGCGCGGAAACCACACTTGAGCGCAACTCCTTGCTGCGCTTGAGATATTCCGCCAATTGGCGCAGTGTTTTGTCCAAAGTGCCGCCCATTTCACCCGCACGCACCATATTGATGTAGAGCTTAGAGAAAGCGCCACCCTGATTTTCCAAGCCCACACTTAAGCTCGAGCCACCGCGCACTTGGTCGCGAATTCGCGTCACCAGCCGCTTCATTTTGTCGTTTTCCGCCAAATCGAGCAAAATTTGCAGCGCCCGATCCAGCGGCAACCCCGCACCCAGCAAATTCGCCAGTTGCTCAGTAAAGGTGCCAATTTGATCGGCGGTGACACCCGATGAGCTGCCCAGCAAACCGGCAATCGAAGGGCTGGATTTGTCTGCGGGCGCCGCCTCAATCGGCACATTGCCCTGCTCTTGCAGCTTGGCAATAACCTCGTCTTTAGTGGCAGCCTCCATCACGCCCTGAAGAATTTCACCCGTGGGGGCAATGGCTCGGTAGCGGAAATTGGTCATTTAAACGAATACGTCCAAAATGTGGCGTACTTTCAATTCCTTAACTCTAAACATCGGCTTAGTTGGCTTTTCGGTTGTAATAAAAAGATCGGCACTGCCCATTACAGCGGCGGCTATTAGCGTCGCATCACCGGCGGCTAGTCCGTAGTCACACGCCAATTGCATCGCCGTTGATTGCAAATAGGGTGAATTTGGAACCAACAGACACCGATCTAGTGTTGATTCGTAGAATCGTAGCTCCATTAAATTGCGATGAAAAAACGCTTTAGGAACAACCTCTAAACGCAAGTAGTCGCTGCAAATCATTAACCCAGGCGCGCGCAAAAGTAGCGACTGCGCCGCTTGCCCGAACAACGCATCGTTGCGAAACGCAGCCAAATAAACGCAAGAGTCAGCGAAAATCCGAATCACGCTTCATTCCGGTCGCCATGGTTATCAACGTAGTCACGAAGTTGCTCGTCGTTCAGCGTTTTCATGCCACCAGCAATTGCTGCCGCGCGCAACGCACGCATCTCAGCAGCGAACTTTTCGTCAAAAGGCACTGTAAGTATTTGTGCGAGCATATCCGCATCGCTGTACTGTTTTTTGCTGACGATTTGTTTGTCTAGTCGCAAGTGCGATGGGGCTTTAAAAGCGGGGTATTTCTTCGGGTCAAGACTTTTCATTTTTATCCCTCCTGCACCACACGCAACACTTCTTCCAAGGTCGTCACGCCGCGCATGGACTTCATCAAGCCGTCCTCGTACATCGTGCGCATGCCGTGGGTTTGCGCGAGCTTTTCGATATCACCCATGCCGGAGCGCTGCATGATAAGGCGCCTAATCGGATCATTCATCACCAAAAACTCCATAATCGTGGTGCGCCCGGCGTAGCCTGAAAGCGTATTCGCATTCGGCACTGGGCGATACAGTTCGATATTTTTGGCATCGCTAAAACGCCGCAATTTATGCTCATCGACGACTACCGGCAGCGCGAAGTATTTCTCGCTACTGCTGCTATCCAACTTGCGCACCAGCCGCTGCGCGAGCACACCGTTAACGGTGGAACACATCAAATAATCATCCACGCCCATATCCAAAAGCCGGGTGACGGCACCGGCGGCGGAGTTGGTGTGTAGCGTGGAAAGCACCAAGTGCCCGGTTAGGGCAGATTGGATCGCGATTTTCGCGGTGTCTAAATCGCGCATTTCGCCGATCATAATAATGTCGGGATCTTGCCGCACGATCGAGCGCAGAGCGGAGGCAAAATCCAGCCCAATTTGCGGCTTGACCTGAATTTGATTCACACCTTCAAGCTGGTACTCGACCGGATCTTCCACCGTAATGATTTTTACGTCCGGCTGATTGATTTTTTGCAGCGCGGTGTAGAGCGTGGTGGTTTTGCCCGAACCGGTCGGGCCGGTAACCAGCATGATGCCGTGCGGTTGATTGAGTACTTTTAAAAATCCCGGTAAAAAATCATCGGTGAAACCCAAACTGTGGAAATCCAGCACCAGCGACTCGCGGTCTAAAATCCGCATCACCACCGATTCGCCATAGCTGGTTGGCACGGTTGAAACGCGCAAATCCAGTGCTTTACCCTGTACTTGCAGCATGATGCGCCCATCCTGCGGCAAGCGGCGTTCGGCGATATTAAGCTTCGCCATAATTTTCACGCGCGAGATTACCGCTGCGGTGGATGAGCTGGGCGGCGACTCGACCTCATGCAGCACGCCATCAATGCGGTAGCGCACTTTCAAACGATTCTCAAACGGTTCGATGTGAATATCCGAAGCGCGCGATTCCACTGCACGCTGCATCAGTAAATTCACCAGGCGAATCACCGGCGCTTCGGAGGCCAAATCACGCAAGTGCTCGACATCATCCTCGCCGCGTGCGGCTTCATCTAAATTTTCGACGATCGCGCCCATTTGCGAGCGGCCTTGGCCGTAATAGCGTTCGATCAAATCATCAATTTCCGAGCGCAAGCCGATGCGCGCGGATACCGGTTTACCAGTCGCCATGGATACTGCGTCCACGGCAAAACGATCTAACGGGTCCGCCACAACCACTTGAATTTCATGTTCGTTCACGGCAACCGGGCACACGTGGTGCGCCTTTAAAAAGCGCATCGACAAATTGATATCCGCCGGTGGCAGCTCGGGCGCGTCCTTCATTGCCAGCAGGGGAATGCCTAAAACTTCACCGGTGGCTTCTGCAACATCACGTTCGCTCGCTAAGCCCAAGCGCGCAAGTAACGCGGTTAAACTGGCTTCGTTTCCCTCTTCAAACAAGCGCTTGGCACGAATCAAATCGGTTTCTTTCAGGCGGCCTTTTTTCAACAGCAGCTCAACCACAATATCTTCGGCGATGGCCGGATCAAGTGTGGTGATTGGTGCCGACACCTGCACGATTTGTGGTGCTGGGTGATCTAAAGGTGCGGTAGCTTCTGACATTGTGTTTGCAGTGCTTTCTAACTCAGCTATTTCCGCAGCAACGGCGTCGGTGGTTTTTAAAATTTCTTCGCTCATGCGGTACCCCCGTCGTCAGACTCAATATGATCCAGATGAATTAAGTCGTTAATAAACTTCTGATTCATCAGCGCCCAAAGCACCACGGGTACCAACGGTGGCAAAATTAAATAGCTGAATTGATACAGCCCAGCCAATAATTCTAAGTTGACATGTTTGGTGATTGCCGCCACTCCGCCGTCGATATTGGAGCACACGTTTTGCAGGGTATCCCAAATAACACCATTCACTTGCACCAACCAAATACACACCGCGCCGATTGCAATTTGGCGCAAACGGGTACTCAAACTATTTGGCGTTGCAAGCGCCAAGCCCGCAATCACCGGCAGGCCGTAACCATAAATCATTGGGTTAACCGGAAAATCTAACACGACCCGTTGACCCGCTTGAGCTTGCGCGAGTAGTTTTGGATCGCTGACCAGTGAGGTCAGCACCGAAAAAGCATATTGATGCCTCTCGATGTCGACAAAAATTTCTGGCATCCAGGCCAGTAGCATGGCCTTCGTCAGCCACAGAACCGGCGTTACGACAGCGCCTGCAAAGGCAAACCAGAGAAACAGTGACAACGGCAGGTAGAGGCCTGCGGCGAAGCACAGTGTACGGATAGGTCCAAACATAAGAAGTTCGCGGAAAAGTGCGGAAAAATGACCAATAAGCTTACCTTAAGTTCCGATGCCGGGCTTGTTCGGGCTTAAATGCCGCATTTTTGCTTTACCCACATTACGCCGCGCCAAAAACGCTCAGCCAAACGTTTTCCATTGGTTCTCTAAACTACCCGGCATCAATAGTCACAAATCGTTTTGATAATAATAACTTAGCGCCGAAAGCTAGAAGACACCTTAAAAATGCCCGTGATACGCCCTACACCCGGCCTTGACAGCGCGCGGACAGGGCAATAGTGTGGTGAATTGTGGGAAAAAGTGGCTGATTGTGGGGTCGCTGCTGCAATCCCCTCACCGCAGCGCACATTCCTTATTCGAACAACGCGAATTGAGAGCTATCAGCGCGCTGCACTCCACCGAACACGTTTAGATTTAACTTGGGCGCTTCATGTTTTATGGCGAAACGCGGGTCAGTATCGATGAGAAAGGCAGACTTGCCCTTCCAACGGAACATCGCGCCCAAATTTCAGCAAAGTGTGCCAATCAATTGGTGGTGGCATACAACCCCTATGACGCGGAATGCCTGTGGATATTCCCAAAGCCAGAATGGGAGCGCGTGCGCGACCAGGTAATGCGCCTTAGCAGCGCGAAAGCCGCACACCGAGAATTTCAACGGCGCTTGGTCGGCGCTGCGGCGCACGTGGAATTGGACAGCAGCGCCCGCATTGTGTTGCCGCACGCCGCACGCGCGCAGGGCAATTTTGGCAAGGGTGCAATTTTGCTCGGTATGGGTGAAAAGTTCGAGCTTTGGAATGAAACGGCACACGGCACACGCATGTTGCTGCCTATTTCCGAAGCGCAAGTTAGCGCAGAAATGCTCGAGTTGAATTTTTGAGCGATGGCTACGCACATCACTACTCAGCCGACAAAACGCCTGCATTTACCTGTGTTGCTGGACGAAGTCCTGCGTGGCCTGAAAATTCAGGCGCACGGCCGCTATGTCGATGCTACTTTTGGACGCGGTGGGCACAGCGCCGGAATTTTGGCGGTGCTATCGGAAAACGCTCAGCTGATTGTATTTGATCGCGATTTACAGGCGATCACCAGCGCACAGGCGCTGCGCGCATTGGACGCGCGCGTGCAGGTACAGCACGCCAATTTTTCCGAGATCAACCGCACGCTCGAGGCGAATAGCGTTGACGGCATTTTATTGGATTTAGGCGTGTCCTCGCCGCAGCTTGATGTGGCGGAGCGTGGTTTTAGTTTTATGCACGACGGCCCGCTTGATATGCGCATGGATCAATCGCTGGAGCCCAGTGCGGCGCAATATCTAGCCGACGTGTCAGAACTTGAGTTGCTGCGCGTGTTGCGCGAATACGGCGAAGAGCCCAGCGCGAGAAAAATCGCCGCCGCGATCGTTGCCGTGCGCGGCAGTTTGCACCGCACTAGCGATTTGGCCAAACTCGTCAGTGACGTCAAAGGCTATGGCAAACCCGGGCGGCATCCGGCGACACAAACCTTCCAAGCGATTCGCATGGCGGTCAATGCCGAGTTGGAATCCTTAAACGACGGCCTGAATGCGGCGCTCAAGGTGCTGAAAATCGGTGGGCGTATGGCAGTGATTAGCTTTCATTCGTTGGAAGACCGGATGGTGAAAGAATTTTTTCATGTGCGTGCGAAAGCACCAGCGGCGTCACGCCGTGATTTTATGGGCGCGGCAGATTTCATCCCGAGCCTGCGTTTAATCAGTAAAAACCGCGCCAGCGACAGCGAGTGTCAGGCGAATCCGCGCTCCCGCTCGGCGGTGCTGCGCATTGTGGAGAAATTACCGTGAATACCAATCCCAGCAGCGCGCTCGCTAAATTTACTGAGCCACGCTACACCGAGGCAGCCAGCAAAGCAGCAGCTAAAACCGCGCCACTAGACAAAGCCGCAGCTAGCGACAAAATGGCGTTTGACGGCTCACGCTTCACCGCGATGGTGCTGCTGTTCGCAGCCGTTGCCAGCGGCGTGGTGCTCGTGTATTCCAGGCACCAGTCGCGTGCGCTATTTCAGCAGCTCGAAGCATTGAGCAGCGAGCATGACGAGCAGCAAATTGAGTGGGGTCGATTGCAGCTTGAGCAAGCAACTTGGAGTGAAAACTCGCGCATTGAACAAATTGCACGCGAACGCTTGGGGCTGGACTTCCCAGAACAAACGAAAGTCGTGGTGATTAAGCAGTGATTAAAGCGCGCGCCCGCCCGGTTGATTTGCGTCGTCGCCTGCACTGGTTGGTCGGCGCGCTGTGCCTAGGTGCTGGCGCGCTGTTGGCGCGTGCGTTAGATATCCAAGTCGTGCGCAAAGAGTTCTACCAAACGCAGGGTGATAAACGCTATTTGCGCGAGGTTGCGGTGCCCGCGTATCGCGGTGCAATTTTGGATCGCAACAGCGAGCCGCTCGCGATTTCCACACCGGTTGTTTCCATCTGGGCAAACCCGAAAGAGCTGCTCGAACAGCGGCAGCGTTTGAGTTTACTCGCAGAAAAATTAGAACTCTCTGCCGACGCATTGGTGCAGCGCGTGACGCAATTTTCGGATCGCGAGTTCGTCTATCTGAAACGCCAGATGAGCCCGGAAGCGGCCGATGCAGTGCTCAAGCTGGACTTGCCCGGTGTCTATGCCCAGCGCGAATTTCGCCGTTTTTATCCAGCCGGTGAAGTCGTTGCGCACGTGCTGGGCTTCACCAATATTGATGATGCCGGTCAAGAGGGGGCCGAGCTTGCATTCAATAATTGGCTGGAAGGCAAGCCAGGGCGCAAGCGCGTGATGCAAGATCGCAAAGGCCAGCGCATTGCTGATGTTGCTGAGCTCAAAGCCGCTGAACCTGGGCAAGATTTGATTTTGTCGATTGATCGGCGCATCCAATATTTGGCGTATCGCGAACTGAAAAGTGCGGTGCTGGAACTGGGCGCTAGCTCCGGTTCGTTGGTGATGATTGACGTGCCCACCGGCGAGATTTTAGCGATGGTGAATCAACCCAGCTATAACCCAAATGCGCATAATCGCGGCGAAGGCGCAAATCTACGCAACCGCGCCGTCACCGACGTGTACGAGCCTGGTTCGGTGATGAAAACCTTCACCATTGCGGCGGCCTTGGAAAGCGGCAAATTCCAGCCAAATACGCCAATTGAAACCGGACCCGGCCGGATGCAGCTGGCGAACTACAACATCGGTGATACCCACAATTACGGCCTAACCGACGTCAGTGGTGTGTTGATTCACAGCTCGAACGTCGGTGCGGCGAAAATCGCGCTGCAACTTTCCAGCGACCAGATGGCCGATGCCCTGCATCGCTTTGGCTTTGCGCAGGTCAGCGGTTCGGGTTTTCCGGGTGAATCGCCTGGCTATTTGCCCGACGCAAGTCGCTGGCGCGAAACCGAAAAAGCAACGCTCGGTTACGGCTATGGGCTTTCGGTTACCCCGCTGCAAATCGCTGCTGCCTACGCCGCAATTGGCAATCATGGGCGCATGCGTGCGCCGAGTTTTGTCAAAGGCTCGAACAACCCAGACGCCGCTGTGATTGACCCAAATGTGGCCGCCGAATTGATGGTGATGTTAGAAGGCGTGACCGCACCGCCTGGCACCGGGCAAATGGCGCGGGTTAGCAATTACCGTATCGCCGGCAAAACCGGCACCGCCCGCAAGTCCAGCGCACAGGGCTATCAAGCGCGCTACGTCGGCACGTTTGCTGGCTTAGCACCCGCGAGCAATCCGCGCATTGCATGCGTCGTTGTGATCAATGATCCACTCGGCCACGTGTTTACCGGCGGCGCGATTCG
>JANNYO010000044.1:0-7117 GCA_031410115.1 Rhodanobacteraceae bacterium
ACTTCGTGCTGCGATTCCACAACAGCAGCTGGTGCGGAGGGCGCTTGCGGCGGCGGTGATTGTGCTGGAGTAATAGGTTCGGGAGTGCGGCTACACTTTCCAAAAGTGATTAGGATCACCGGTATTAAGATGGCCATCAAAGCAGCTTTTGCACACCCGGATGTCCGAACTTGCTTGGCCCCACACCTGGGGCATGCAATGGCTTTCGTACTCACCGGATTGCCACATTCTTTGCAAGTAGTCATTGCCATCAGATACCCCTTGAGATGATGCTAACCAGAGTTTAGTTGCCGATAAGCCCTAAGGGTGGCGCACTCGAAAAATATATTTCACAATACAAAGGAGAGCGGCTAAAACAAACCATTGCACCGCATCGTGCGATTATGGTTAAGTGCCAGTTTAGCCGCCGATCAAGTGCCGGGCAAAACGGTTGTTTTTAGAGCTGCAAATAAACTTGTTGGTACTTCTGTTGGTACCACGCAAAACCACGCGCACGCATATTCAACAAAATCAATCGCTTAAGCCGACTATTTGGGTACTCTTTTGGCACCATTTATTTAAAACGAACGCAGCCGAAAAATCCGCCCCACGGCGGTTTTTTTTGCCTTGAATTGCGCGCGGGGCGCATTGGTTTCAAGCTTCTTGCCGAGGCAAGATGCGCAGAAAGTGTGTCTCAGTAGGCGGAAAAAATTAAAATCTGACGTCATGCTCATACTTGAGTCTGCCGGAAGGCGACACGGCAAAAAGAGTCTCGCGATGAGCGACACGGCAAAAAGAGTCTCGCGATGAGCGACACGGCAGATGAGTCAATGAAACGTTCCGGGGGGAAGCAATTGCTTAACTTATGTCAAATATCCAAAAACTAGGACGCCGGGCGCGACGGATGCCCACAGACAGCGCAGTGTTGATGTGCCGAGGCGACGAATCTTGGACGACAGAGTTACAAGATATCTCTGCAACTGGGCTTTTGGTGCGCCGTCCAGAAAGTTGGATTGGGCAACGCGGCGATCAGTTCGTGCTGGATTTGCTGTTCGGCGAATCGCTAAATATCCATCTGGAAGCGCAGCTTATGCGTGTGGATGAAGATGAGCTGGGCTTTGCGTTCTCCCACATTCCGCCCGAGAAAGAAAGCGAGCTTTGGACGCTTCTGGGTGGTTACGCCGACACTTTAGAACTTTGGCGCGAGCAAGATTCGCGGTGATCGCCCGTTGGAACAACGGGCCGCCAACAAAACTCAGTTGGCCTCAAAACCACCGCCGCCGAAACGATCCGTCAAAGCTGGATTCGGATTAATGATGTTCTGCGTGGGCGGTGCACCCTCGAAGGAGGCGATTGCGCCAAATCGGTCATTGGACGGATTCACGCCTGCGCTTTGAACGATTGCGCCACGTTCGTGTAGCGCGGTAAAACTAAACACTGCCATCAGCGCTAGGCTGGCACAGGTGCCGGTCAATACGCCGCGTGTGCGCCATGCGGACACCGAACGCTTTTCCGCCGAATACAACATCGCACTTGCCGCGTGACGTGCTGGCTCAGCGATGCGTAAACCAAGCTTGGTCAGGCTTGCCGTTTCCGAACTCGTCAAAATGGCGTCGACCAAGGCGGACCGGTCGGATGCGGTGAGCGTGCCCGCACTTAATAACGCAATGCTTTCGGAAAGGTTTTCAGAAGGGTTTTCAGGAAGTCTTTTCGGGGCTATTTGGCTCATGGTGCGTATGCCGTTCAATGGTCTAGCGCATTGGACGGTAAAGCGAGACATTTCCTCTCAAACGCAAAAACGCCGCGAAGGTCGCGGCGTTTTTTGAGCTAGAGAATCGATTACTTTTTACTTTTTGGCTTTGGCTCATCGAGAATGAACGTAATTTTCATAGTCACGCGGTACTCGACAATTTTGTTCTTATCGACGACGACTTTTTGCTCAGCGATCCAACCGCCCGTAATCCCTTTGATGGTGTCGCTGGCACGTGCGATACCGTTTTGCGCCGCATCTTCGAAGCTTTTGCTTGACCCTGCGCTAATCTCAATAATTTTTGCAACTGACATTCAACTGCTCCTTGATTAAATTTTCGCACCATAGATTTGCGTGCCTTTACAGTATAGCGCAAGGGTTAATTTTAACGCATCAATACAATTTTTAGGGGCGTACTTCGGCTGCATCTGGAAGCGTCAGCAACGGATTAAAATCGCGCGCAACAGAAGCAAGAAAAGCAGCTCAAATCGCCCGATCAATAAATTGCATCATTTGCGATTTTGCCACCGCACCCATCTGCGTACCCGCCACTTCGCCTTTCTTGAAAATCATGAACGTCGGCATATTGCGCACCATAAAACGCCGCGCGGTGGCGGGACTTTCTTCAATATTGAGTTTACCGACCAGCATTTTGCCATCGTAATGCGCGGCTAATTCCTTAATTACGGGTTCAATGCGTTTGCACGGCTCGCACCAGGTCGCCCAAAAATCCACCAGCACCGGTAGCTCCGATGCCAGCACCAGCGCATCAAAATTGGCATCGGTAAAACTCAGCAGTTCATCTGCCATGGCATGTTCCTATCAAAATTTAAAGGTAAACCCAGAAGTTGTTTAGCTGTGACACTCAGTCAGAACCTCACTTGATGGCCGCTTGGGCTATCATCCGGCTGTTTTAGCAGCATGAACGACGCAAAAGTGTGCGGCCCAAGCGCGGCAAGTTCAAGTATCACGCGTAAACGAAGTTAACACGCGACCAAATTGAGAAAGCGACGCTGGGCAGCATGAATCGTTCAAATAAAACAAATCAACCGCCGCTGGGATCAGCAAACATTCGCAACAAAGAAGTTTTCGATTGATTCGTTTGCCTTAAGCAAACAAAATCGTACAGGCGCACACGCGTAAAGGCCACACCTTGAATAATGAAGAACACATATTAACCGACCTAGATTTTGAGTCGTTTGACCTGCACCCCACACTTACCGCAAGCCTAACCAGCGCGGGTTTTACCCGCCTAACGCCGATTCAGGCGCTAACGTTACCCGAGGCACTCGCCGGCAAAGACGTCGCGGGCGAGGCGCAAACCGGCACTGGTAAAACTGCCGCATTTTTAGTGGCACTGATGCAGCGCTTGCTCAGCACATCGGCGAAAGCCGAGCGTCGAACCCAGGATCCACGCGCGGTCATTTTGGCACCGACACGCGAGCTGGCCGTGCAAATTCACAAGGATGCGGTTTTATTGTCGAGCCAAACTGGGCTGCGCTTAGGTTTGGTTTTTGGCGGCATTGATTACGATAAGCAGCGCAAACAGTTCGACGACGGTATTGATGTGCTGATCGGCACGCCGGGGCGGCTGATTGATTATCACAAACAGGGCGTTTTCAGCC
The DNA here is from genome assembly GCA_031410115.1 of Rhodanobacteraceae bacterium. GTDB lineage: Bacteria > Pseudomonadota > Gammaproteobacteria > Xanthomonadales > SZUA-5 > JANNYA01. The sequence continues at coordinate 3,355 of JANNYO010000044.1, forward strand.
TCAAGTGCGTCGATGTTATGGTTTTAGACGAAGCGGATCGCATGTTCGATCTGGGCTTTATTAATGACATTCGCTACGTGCTGCGCAAGCTTCCAGCAGCAACTGAGCGTTTGAATTTGATGTTTTCGGCAACATTGAGCCTGCGCGTGCTGGAGCTTGCGTATGAGCACATGAATGAGCCAAAGAAGCTCACGGTTGATGCGGGCACTAAAACCGTCGCGCGCGTGACGCAAACGGTGTATTTCCCGGCTTCAGATGAAAAAATCAACTTGCTGCTGGGTCTGATTGCAACCTTAAAACCCACGCGCGGCATTATATTTGTCAACACCAAATATATCGCCGAGCGTATTCAAGGTCGACTGGAGCGTGCGGGCTTGCGCATCGCAACACTTTCTGGAGATGTACCGCAGCGCAAGCGCCTGACGTTGCTGGATCGCTTTAAGAACGGCACGGTAGAGCTGATTGTTGCCACCGACGTCGCCGCACGCGGCTTGCACATTCCGGATGTGTCACACGTGTTTAATTTTGATTTGCCTTTTGATGCGCAGGATTACGTGCATCGTATCGGGCGCACCGCGCGCTTTGGTTCGTGCGGGCAAGCGATTAGCTTTGCTTGCGAACAATATGCCACCAGCCTGCCTGACATTGAAGCCTATATCGAAGCCGCCATTCCACGCGCAAGCGTCACCAATGAACTGCTGACCGCGCGCCCGGATCGGCAAATCGCGGTTGGCGAACGCGCTGTAGTGGATGGCGTAACTTTAGCGAATGATGCACCGATTCCAAAAGATGCCAAGCATGGTGGCAAGCCGGGCAGTGGCAGGCCGGGTGGCACCAGAGCACGTTCCGGCGGCGCGCGACCGGGTGGTGGCGCAGGGCGCGCGCGCAGCGGTGCCTCATCAAGTTCGGGTGGCTCGCCATTTCTAGTCAAGCCGGGCTTTAGCTTTTCCGGCGGGCCGACCGTGAAACCAAGCGGCGAGCCGAGCTAGTGAGCGTCGCCGCACTACTGGGCGATACGCGCCAATCGGCGCTCACCCGGGCGCTGCCGGCGCTGTTCGCGATGTTGGCTGGATTGTGGCTGGCCTGGACGTTAGTGCAGCTGCTGTGGTCATTTTTCCCAGAACAAGACAGCAGTTTGACCGCAAACGCGCCCGCGCCCGCCGTGCGTGCGACACCGCCGACGAACCTGGCTCCACAGGCCACACTTGCCAGCTATCACTTGTTTGGGCAAACCGCGGCGGGCGAGTTACCGAATGCACCCGATGCGCCTGAAACGCAGCTTAAGTTGACGCTGATTGGCACGGCTGCCGGGCGCGACCCCAAGATGGGTGTAGCGATGATCGTCGATGAAAATAATAAGCAGCGCCAATATCAGGTCGGCGAAATTGTTGGCCAAGCCACGGTCGATGCGGTTTATCAAGATCGCGTTGTGCTGGTTTTTCAGGGCCGTTTGGAAACGCTGCGTTTGGTCAAGCAATCGACGGCGGCATCGCTGGTGTCGACTGCAAAACCCGGCGGCATCGTGATGGATCAACCTGGGTCGGTGAATTTGGCGGCGATTGGCGGTGACCCGAACGCATTCGTCAATCCTATCGTCGGCGGCTCAACCGCATCTTTTCAGGCCGTGCGCGAACAGGTTATGGCAAATCCGGCGGCGATGATGGGCATGCTCAGCCCGGTATTTGATGCCAACGGCGGCTTGCAGGGCGTTAAACTGGCGGCAGGTGCGAATGAGCCTTTGCTGCAGCGCGCCGGTATTCGCCCAGACGACGTGATCGTTGCCGTCAACGGCAGCCGTATAGACAGCATCACTAAAGGCCAAGAAATTGCCAACAGCTTAGCCAGCGCTAACGAAGCGTTGATAATTGTGCGTCGAGAGGGTCGCGAAATTACGCTACCTGCGGTACGCTTTAGGTAACCAACTAACAAAGCTGTTGATCCAATGGTTTCTGCAAAGCGCTATACCCATATTTTGTTAGCCTCCGCACTGTTCAGCGCGGGCGCAATGTACGCGCCAATCTCTTGGAGTGATGCTTCTGATGGCGCGCCGCACACGCTTAATTTGAAAGATGTCGACATCAATGTCTTGATCGCAACTGTCGCTGAAATAACTGGTAAAACGTTTATCGTCGATCCATCGGTGCAGGGCAAAGTCAATGTTGTTAGCTCCCAGCCACTGAGTAAAACGGAGCTGTATCAGACGTTTTTATCGGTGCTGCGCGTGCACGGATACAGTGCAATTGAAGCCGGTAGCTCGGTCCGCATTGTGCCCGACCAAAAAGCCGCGACCGATGGTGCCGTCGGTTTGGGTGCCGCCGGTGGCGATGAAATGGTCACGCGTATCATTGATTTGAAACACGTCACACCCACCGAAATGGTGCAGATTTTAAACCCGCTGAAATCACCGAGTGCGCAGTTGATTTCGCACAATGCCTCCTCCAGCTTAGTCGTGGCGGACCGTGCCAGCAACGTCGCGCGCATGCTGGAAATTATTCGTCGCATTGATCAGGCCTCGGAAGCGGACATTGAAGTCGTGCCTTTGAGCAACGCCAATTCCGCCGAAGTGGTGCGCACCATCAACGGTTTGTCCGGTGGTGGCGACCCGACCCAAAAAGTGGTGGCGGATGAACGCACCAACTCGATTTTGCTCAGCGGTGATCGCTCACGACGGTTGAAATTGCGCGCCCTGATTGCGACTTTGGACACGCCGCTTGCCGGCAGCGACACCATGGAAGTGATCTATCTGCGCTACGCCGACGCCGAACAATTGGTGGGTATTTTGGAAGGCGTTCTGCGCGGTTCACGCACTGGCACCGGCGCGCCTTTGGCTGGCTCCAGCAACGCGCCAGCGGGCGTGATCGGCAGCGCACCCGCGTCAGCACTGGGTTCGACTACGGTCATTCAAGCGCATAAAGAAACCAATTCGTTAATCGTCACCGCCCCACCCGCGGTGCTGCGCGAGCTGAAAGATTTGGTGCGTAAATTAGATATCCGCCGCGCGCAAGTTTTGATCGAAGCGATTGTGGTCGAAATCAGTGAAGACAACTCCAAGAAAATTGGCATTCAATGGCAGGTTGGTGATTACAAATCCGGCATCGTCGGTGGCACAAACTTTCCCAGCAGCCCCGGTATTTTGCAGGTTCAGGGTGGCTTAGCGGGGGCAACGGGGGTTGCCGGCGGTTTGAGCGCCCTCGCCGGCTCAGGTGGCCTCAACATTGGTGTGGTGCGCTCGATCACCCTGCCTGGCAGTGATAAACCCATCGTGCAACTCGGCGCACTGGCCAATGCCTTAGCCGGTGACGAGAACGCCAATGTGCTTTCGCGCCCATCAACGATCGCGCTAGACAATCAAAAAGCCAGCTTAAGTGTCGGCCAGGAAGTGCCGTTTGTGACCGGCAACTATCAAACCAACGCCGGTGCGCCCGGCACTGCAGCCGGTGGCAATCCATTTCAAACCATTGAACGCAAAGAAGTGGGCCTCAAGCTTGTGGTTACGCCCCATATTAATGAGGGTGATGCGGTGCGAATGGACATTGAATTGGAAGTCAGTGATCTGGTGCCCGCGAACAACACCACCGGCGCGGTTGATTTAGTCACCAACTCGCGCAAACTGTCCACCCAAGCGATTGTGCGCGACAGCGGCATGCTGGTACTGGGCGGTTTGACGCAAGAAAAATTGACGCAAAGCGAATCACGCGTCCCGGGTTTGAGCCGCATCCCGCTACTGGGCAATTTGTTCAAGTCGCGCGGCAATACCGTCAAG
>JANNYO010000045.1:0-2617 GCA_031410115.1 Rhodanobacteraceae bacterium
CCCGGATAGCCGAACAGCACCTCGACGCCTTCTTCCGCCAGCGCCCGGCAGATGATTTCGGCGCCCATGATCGGCGTCGCGGCGTCAGAACTTGGGTCAACGCTGGGTGCAGGCGCTGGGAAATTGCTAATCGGTTTTGCCATATGGGCGGCTCGGTAGTCAGGTCTGGTCGAACCGTAATCGAGCTATTATGGAGGCGTCAAGCTAAAACCATTAAAAAAATACAAACGTATTTTTATGAGGCAATTAAGCGCCGCCCTCCAAACCTTCCCAGCGCGCATACGCCACGGCTAGGCGCGCCGCCAATTCGGCAAGCTCGGCATTTGCCGCCAGCACTGCCGTTTGCGGCTGCTTAAAAAACTCCGGTGCCGTCATCGCTTCGCCTAGCGTTTTCTGCCGGGTTTCCATTACTTCGATTTGCTTGGGTAAGTCAGCTAACTCTTTGATTTCTTTGAAACTAAGCTTGCGTTTTGCTGCTGGTGGCGCGACTTGAATGCTGACACTTGCGGCACCGACGGGGCGCGCGGTTTGCGTGCGCGGGCGTTCGCGCAGCCAATCGGCATAGCCACCCGCCACTTCGATTACGCGTCCGTCGCCTTCTAACACCAAGGAACTGGTCACGACATTGTCCAAAAACGCGCGGTCGTGGCTGACTAGAATCACGGTACCGGGATAGTCGCTGAGCAATTCTTCCAGCAAATCCAGGGTTTCTAAATCCAAATCGTTGGTGGGCTCATCAAGCACTAACACATTGGATGGTTTGAGGAATAGTTTCGCTAGCAGCAAGCGGTGGCGCTCGCCGCCGCTTAAACGCGTGATCGGCGCACGCGCGCGTTCGGGGGAAAAAAGGAAGTCTTGTAGATAGCCCAAAATGTGTTTGCGCGTACCATTCATTTCGACGAATTCTTGGCCGTCGGCAACGTTATCGAGCGCATTGAGCTTGTCGTCCAACTGCCCGCGCAATTGGTCGAAATACGCAATTTGCATATTGCTGCCCTGTGTCACGGTGCCGCTGGTAGGCTGAATTTCGCCCAAAATGAGCTTGAGCAGGGTCGTCTTGCCGGCGCCGTTCGGGCCAATCAAACCAATGCGATCACCGCGCTGAATTGCTGCGGTCAAATGGCGCACGATTGGGCGGGTGCCGAAGGAAAACGACATGTCTTTGATGTCAATAACGCGCTTGCCAGAGTTTTCCGCAATTGCAGAGGCTAGCCGCACTTGCCCGGTTTGCTCGCGTCGCGCGGCGCGCTCATTGCGCATGTTTTTTAGCGCCGTCACCCGGCCTTCGTTGCGCACGCGCCGGGCTTTGATGCCCTGGCGAATCCAGATTTCTTCCTGCGCCAGTTTTTTATCAAACAATGCATTTTCCTGCGCTTCGGCGTGTAGGCGCTCTTCTTTGCGGCGTAAAAAATTATCGTAGTCACCCGGCCAGCTGGTCAGCTTGCCGCGATCAATTTCTAAAATACGCGTGGCTAAGGTGCGTAAAAAACTGCGGTCGTGGGTAATGAATACCACGCTGCCGCCAAAATCTTTTAGGAAGCTTTCTAACCAAGCGATCGCTTCGATATCCAAATGGTTGGTCGGCTCATCTAGCAACAGCACATCCGGTGCCGTGACCAGGGCTTGGGCCAGCAAAACACGCCGCTTCATACCGCCAGACAAGCCGGCAAAAGCTAAATCGCCGTCTAGCTGCAGGCGCGTCAACACCTGTGATATGCGCGATTCCAGCTGCCAGCCATCGTGCGTGTCGATGTAATTTTGCGCTTCGTGCATGCGCTCCAAATCGGGATTGGCACTGTGGCTAAGCTCGTGAAATTCCTCCACCGCACGGCCCAAATCGCCCAGGCCCGAGGCAATCACGTGCTCAATGCTGCCTTCCGTATCCGGCGGCACTTCCTGCGCCAAAGTGGCGACGCGGCAATTACTGCGCGCTTCACCATCGTCGGGTTTGAGCAAGCCCTGCATCAAACGCAGCAGGGTCGACTTGCCCGCGCCGTTGCGACCGATAATCGCTACGCGTTCACGCGGCTCCAAACTGAAATTAACTTTGTCCAGCAGCAGAGGGCCGCCAACGCTAAAGTCCAGATTCACTAATTCGATCAATGCCACGACGCTTCCTTTTTTCGCGGATTTTGGCCTAGCTTGCGTGAACGTGGACGTGGCGATAAATCGCAGCCGAAAGTTGACGCGTTCGCCAATCCCATGCTTACGCAAAACCCATGCTTACGCAAAACCGAGGCACTACGCGCGTGGCGACTTGCCATCAAGCCCCGCCAAACCATGCTGACGGCCACGCTGAAACAGCCAAATCGCACTCAGCAACGTCAGGCAGGCACCGGCTAACACGGAGCTGCGCAAACCGAGATATTTTGCCGCCACCCCAGATTCAAACGCCCCGATTTCGTTGCTGGCAGACACAAAAATACTGTTGACACTCAACACCCGCCCGCGCAAATGATTCGGTGGCACGCTTTGCAATAAGTACTGACGCACCACCACGCTGATGCCATCAAATGCGCCACTGAGTGCGAGTGCAAACGCGGATAGCCAGATATTATTGCTGAGCGCAAAAACCAGCGTTGCGGCGCCAAAACCGGTCACTGCGATCAACATATTG
>JANNYO010000046.1:0-1885 GCA_031410115.1 Rhodanobacteraceae bacterium
AAATAGTCCTTACCCGCTTGCGGCGCGGCGAATGCCACCCTGGATGGCGGCACCTGGAAATCAGAGTTATCAGCATGATTTGTCGTTGAGCACAGCGCAAATGGCAACGTTCGCTGACTGGGCAGCGGCCGATTTTCCTAAAGGGGAAAAATCAAAATACGTCGAAGCCCGAGCTAGTACCCCCGAGTTCAAACCCAGCATTACGATTAACGTTAACGACAGTATTGGCTTTCTGCCAAATCAAACCGCGCGCGATGACTATCGCTGTTTTCTCGCTAATTGGCCGGTGAAAACACCGATGTATGTGCGCGGGCTTGAGCTCAAACCGGGCAATCTGAAAATTTCGCATCATGCAATTTTGTATGTCGTTGAAGAAAAATATGCGGCAGTGCTGCGCGTGATGGATGCCGCTGAAGCGGGTGCCGGCTATCGTTGTTTTGGTGGGCCATTACCCGATCGATTTGGCGACCCGAGTCAAGCAAAAGCCTTTGAATTGACCCACCCAGGTGCGATCAAGCAAATTCAGGACAATCAGTTTTGGCTCAGTCATTGGGCTCCTGGCATGGATGGTTACACGCTGCCAACTGATACTGGAATGCTGATAAAGCCAGGTAGCGTGTTGATCGTGCAGATGCATTACTTCACCGGCTTTGCGGCGAATCAGCATGACACGGGAACAATACTTGGCGTCATGCTTGCGGAGTCTGTGAAAAAGCCCGCGTTCAATTGGCCTTTGAGCAATTCACAGTGGCTAGAGGCACAGCAAAACCTTTCTCTGGTCGTGCCACCGATGCAAAAGCTTAGTGTCTCAGTGGAGGCCAACTTCGCCGGTCTTGATCGTTATATTTCGGCGCTTTCAGGCGTTCCAATTTCGGAAATCTCAGGATTAGAATTACATTCCGCGAACGTGCATATGCATTTGATCGGCGAATCAGGGAAGGTCACGCTTTTTGCTCCTAACGGCAAGCCAGAACTACTGCTGGTTGTCCCGCGTTATGAATTTGGCTGGCAGCGTGATTTCGTTTTTTCGCAACCCAAATTGTTGCCGATAAAAGATTTAGCGCGTTGGCGGCTGAAAGTGGAATGTAGCTTTGCTTATTCCAGTACGACGCCGGTATTTGGCGGCTACGGCTCCAATCAAGAGATGTGCTACAACTTTTCCTATATCGCCGTCGCAAGAAAGCCATGAGCCAATCAGATCAAGAAAAAAGTGCGGACGCCCCACCACCCGAATCGCTCATCTGGCATCAAATCGGGGATGCGTGCAGCCTTGGTTTAGCCCGATTAAATCACGGTGATATCAAACCATTCATTGGCGATCTATTCGAGCGCAGTTTTCGCTCCGCCCCGCCTGATTCTCCAGTGCACTATGTTTGCTATTGCAAAGAGCAGTCTGGTATCTCCATGGTTGGATATGGGCATTGCACACCGTGCCCTAATTACTATTTGGGCGGCGGGATGTGCACCGATAATCGCGCGCTGCGCCGGTTGTCGGTGGCTACTAGAAAGGCAATCTCACAGCGTGGTGGCATTGCTCAATTCTTGATCGAAACTATATTTTCCATGTCAGCGGACAAAAGTGCGGTCTTTTCCTATGTTGGTCATCCGGTAGCACTCGAAATTGATTTGCGCTCGGGATTCCAAAAAACGAAACATCGCCATCTTATTGTTCATTGGACGCGCGGCGCACCGGACAACGCGGCGACTATGATTAACGAAGTTCATGCTTTGGGGCCTTTTTAAATGCCCACCCACGCCACCCTATGCTTCCACTCCGGCAACCCAACGGACTATTTGGTTTTACCCGAAATCCTTGAGCGCTTAATCACGGCGGGCTTTGTGATTTTACCGGCGCTCACGTTAGCGCAGTCCTTGCGCGAAAAAC
>JANNYO010000047.1:0-7866 GCA_031410115.1 Rhodanobacteraceae bacterium
GGCGCGCGAGCCGAAGTTCGACCCCAACAGCGGCTTTTCCACGCTTGAACAAGTCTGGATTTCGCAAAGCTCCGCCACCCAACGTGCGGGCCGGGCCGGGCGCGTCGCCGCTGGCATTGCGATTCGGCTGTGGAGCGAATCGCGCCGCTTGGAGCCCAATACGCGGCCGGAAATTCTTAAGGCTGATCTGGCACCGTTGGCGCTGGAGTTGGCCGCCTGGGGCAGCGCTGAGCTGAAATTTCTCGATCCGCCACCGGCGGGTGTTTTGGCGCTTGCGCGGCAATTGCTGGGCAGTTTGGGTCTGCTCGATAGCAGTGGCGCACTGAGCACAACCGGCAAGCGCTGCATGCAGTTTGGCACGCACCCGAGGCTTGCGAATATGCTTGTGCGCGCGCGTGGGCCGGAGCTGTCATTAGCGTGCGATTTGATTGCCCTACTTGAAGCGCGCGATGTGTTTAAAGGCAGCGAGCGTTTTCGCGAAGACTGGCAATCTCGCTGGCAGGCGCTGGCGGCATTTCGCGCGCGTCGGCCACACGGGGCGGATGCGCGCGCGCTGGCAGCGATTGATCAAGCTAGCCGCAGCTGGGCCAAACGCGTGCGCGCCGCGGAGAAGCCGGGCAGCATCAGCGCGCATGCCCTGGGCGATCTATTGCTACACGCTTATCCGGATCGCGTGGCAAAAGTGCGTGCGGACGCGCCGCTGCGCTTTGGCTTGAGCGGTGGCCGGGGTGGCGAAATTGCCGCTGATTCACCGTTGCGCGGTGAGCGTTGGCTGGTGGTTAGTGAATTAGATGGCACCGGGCGCGACGCGCGTATTCGCCGCGCCGCGCCCTTTGATGAGGCGCTGCTGGCGCTGCACTACCGCGAGCGTTTGACGACGACGCTTGAGCAAAAATTTGATGCCACCGATGGCGCGGTCAAAGCGCGTGAGGTCGAGCGGTTCGATCAATTAGTGCTGAGCGATAAATTCGCCGCGCCAAAAAACGCCGCTGACGCCCTGTGCGCGGGCATTGCTGGGTTAGGCTTAGGCTGTTTGCCGTGGAGCGAAAATCAGCTGCAACTGCTCAAGCGCGCGCAAAGCCTGCGTGCTTGGCTGCCGATTGAAACACCGTTCCCGGATGTATCGAACGCGATGTTGTTAGCCACCTTAGCAGCTTGGCTCGGGCCTTTTTTAGAGGGGAAATCTCGGCTCAGCCACATCAACGCGGAGGTTTTAGGCCAAGCATTGAGCGCGCACTTTAGCTTTGCCGATCAACAGCTATTGGATGCGCAGGCACCCAAATCGCTGACCGTTCCCAGCGGCATGACCCGCGCAATTAGCTACGACGACCCAAGCGGCCCAGTGCTGAGCGTCAAACTACAAGAGTTGTTTGGTCTAGCTGAAACACCACGCATCGCCCAAGGCCGCATGCCGGTGACGCTCGAATTGCTCAGCCCGGGTGGCAAACCCGTGCAGGTGACGAAGGATTTAAAAAGTTTCTGGAACAATACTTACAGCGAAGTTAAAAAAGAAATGAAAGGCCGCTACCCACGCCACCCGTGGCCGGATGACCCGTGGAATGCACCGGCGACGCACCGGGCGAAGCCGAGAGGAACCTAATTATTCTTAAAATTTCGCAGCTAATTTCTGGAAGCGCTGCACATTGGGCGATGTGGCTTATTTAGTCGCTCAGTTGAGTTAAAACGGAAACCACCAGCGCATGCTCCAAAGGCTTCAATCGCGCACTTAATGTCGCAGCGGTATCGCCCGTGAAAATGGGCAGACGAACCTGCGCAATCACCGGCCCGCCATCAAGTTCCGCCGTGACCCAATGCACGCTGGCGCCATGCTCTGAGTCACCCGCTGCAATTGCGCGCGCGTGGGTGTCCAAACCGGGGTACTTCGGCAGTAGCGATGGGTGCAGATTGATCATGCGCCCAGCATAGTGCTGGACAAAATTTGGACTCAGCACGCGCATGAAACCAGCGAGCAAAATGATATCTGGATTGACGGCGTCAAGCGCGTGTGTGATCGCTATTTCGAATGACGCCTTCGTCGTGTAATTGCGCCGCTGTATACACAGTGCGCTTAAGGTATTCGCTTGGGCAAATGCTAGCCCGGCGGCATTGCGCTGATCGGAAATAACAACGCCAATTTCGATATTGAGTTCGGCTGCAACGATTGCGCGCAGCGTTGACCCGGCGCCACTCAGCAGTACTGCCACGCGCAGTGGCGCGCGCCCGACGCCATCAATCAAACCGCACCCGCGTCGTATTAGAAACGTCCGCGTCAAAAGCTTGCACTTCTCCAATCGCCCAGGATTTCAGCCCATGCGTTGCCAGGCGTGTTTGCGCCGCGTCGATATGTTCCGCGTCTAGAATCAGCACAAAGCCGATGCCGCAGTTGAAAGTGCGCAAAAGCTCAGCCTCAGCGATATCGCCAGCGCTTTTAAGCCACTGAAAAATCGCCGGGCGCGGCCATAGGCTGGTGCGCACGTGGATCGCCAAATCCGCCGGTACGACGCGAATAATATTCTCGGTCAGCCCGCCGCCGGTGATGTGCGCCATGCCGGCAACGTTGATGTGTTGGAGTAAATCCGTAATCGCTTTGACGTAAATAATGGTCGGTTGCATCAGCGCATCGCTGAGCGTGCCATCGCCAAATGGCGCATTTGGATCGCTGCCGTTGATGCTTAGCACTTTGCGGATCAATGAATAACCGTTTGAATGCGGCCCAGAGCTTTCGATGCCCAGCAATGTTTGCCCGGCTTTAATTAAGCTGCCGTCAATGATATTTGCGCGCTCTACCACGCCGACGGTGAAGCCCGCCAAATCATATTCGCCTGGGCCGTACATGTCCGGCATTTCCGCAGTTTCGCCGCCCACCAGGGCGCAGCCAGCCAGTTCACAGCCTTTGGCGATGCCTTCGATCACAGTCGCAGCTATGTCAACGTCGAGCTTGCCGGTGGCGAAATAGTCGAGGAAAAACAGCGGCTCCGCACCCTGCACCAGCACGTCATTCACGCACATCGCAACCAAATCAATACCGATGCTGGCGTGGCGGTTGAGGGTTTGCGCAAGCTTGAGTTTAGTGCCGACGCCGTCAGTACCGCTGACTAAAACGGCTTCTTTGTACTTGCCCGGCGGGATCGCGAACAGGGCGCCAAAGCCGCCTAAGCCGGACAGAACCTCCGGGCGACGTGTGCGTGCAACAGCGGGTTTGATGCGCTCAACAAGGGCGTGGCCGGCGTCAATATCAACGCCCGCGTCTTTGTAGCTCAGCGGCCGTCGGGGCTTACTACTGGATGGAAAAAAGCCTGGAATCATGGGGTTGCCGTTAAAATTTTCAGTGCGCATGATAGTGCAGATGCGCATACAAACCACGCCCGGCTATTGAGGTAATTTAGCCGAAAGGTTGCGCTGGGCACTTCAATTTGTGGCCAAAAATTCGATCTGAAGTTCAAGGATCAAATTGCGGTTTATGTTTCGTTAGGAGCAATTAATCAGCTCAAAATATTGCTTCATTTTTCCCAAAAACGATGTCAGGATGACGCCACCTGTAACTGAGTAAGGCGTTTTTATGTCGGTTTCCTCTAATTTATATGTTAAAAAAGCCTTTATTGGCCTTGGGTTCGCATTAGCGTCTGGCTGTGCTGCCGCGCAAACCGTGCAATTTTTAAATGAGAGTGCCGGCCCGTCGACGACACCGGTGTCACCGTTTGAGCTACCGCCACCGTGGTCTCCGGCGAGCATGGCGGTTGCAGCATCGTTGTCGATTGGTGATGATAAAAACGAGTCTTATGCCAAGCTTGGGGTAAAAGTTGTGGGCGCCGGCGCAGGCGTGCAGGTTACACGTGTGAGCTGTGTTGGCCCTTCCGGGACGAGTTACCTAGTCGGCTCGTTCGATACGCCGAGCTTGATAACAGATAGTAGTGGGATTGCACATTTTCGCTTGCGTGGTCGCCAAATGGTGACGCCGTTTGGTTCGCCGGTGCGGGAGTTGAGCTGCGACTTTTTGATTACGCCTTTGGCTGGATCGCAATTTACCCGCAGCTTGGTTTTTCGTGGCGCGAACTACGTTCCGGTGGAGCTGAGCCTCAATGGTCAGGCGACGGGCTCGGTGCCGGGCGAGGGCAACGTTCCAGCAACTTTGCGGAATCATCAGGCGTGGCTGCCGAGTGAGTTTTCGACACTGACTTTTGCCACGAACCGGCAGGTACTGAGTGCGCCGTGTGTGATGACGAACGCGCCGGTGACTGCCGCTTCGGTGGCTTTTTCAGGGGTAACCAATAGCGTGGGTGTGGTGCAAGGGGTGGTGACATCGCAGAATCTGCACGTAAGCAGCGGGGCGGCGCGCAGCGGTACGTGTGGGCTGAGTGTGGTTCGGCTTGCGGGTGAAATTCTGCCGCCGCCCACAATTCCGCCAGAACTTCCGGTGGTGCTGACCGTGCAAGGTAGTGTTTGGAAATTAGTGGCGAATAATATTAGCGGTGAGTTCCCGATATCCGTGCGGGGCGGGCCGGTGGGCTTTCAGATTTTGTCGAATGGTGGTGCACTGCCCAGCATTGGTCAAACCGTGGTTCCTGATCCATCTTTTGCCTGCGTCGCGCCGGCACTGGGCACAACGCTGTCGGTATCAGGCACCACCACCGGCGTGACGAGTTCGTTTGTTTCAGGTGCGAGTGTGCTGACGGTCAATGGGCCGTTGAATGTGGCGAATCAGTCGCTGACGGGAAAATGTCGCTTTCGCTTGCAAAATCATCCGGATGTAACCGCCGAGATTTCGGTGCGCGGGCAAAACATTTGCCAGAACAATCCGGCGGCGCAACCGCGTCATACGGCGTGTGCGGCAAGCGCTGCGAGTGTGAATCACCAGGCGTTGGTGGTGGATTTGGCCAGTATTGATGGTGCGACTGGCACGTATCAGGGCTCGGTGACAGCGACAGCCTCGGGTGTAAGTACGCAGGTCTGTGCGACTGGGCGCTGTGTGCTGGATTTTCCGACCAATGCGCAGGTGACGATAACGGCAACGCCTGCTGCGAATGCCAGTGTGGCGTCTTGGGAATATGACTGCTCGGCTGAATTGCCAGCGCGGGTGGATTCGGTGTTGGTGGGTATGGGTCAGGCGCGGCATTGCGCGATTAAGTTTGGCCCCAGAGTTACCATTGCGCAATTGATCGGCGGGTGCCCTGTGGGCTATGCAAGCCAGATCTATCGTTTGCAGTCCAGCGCACATGGCTGTGTCACTTCAATGGAAGCCTTTGAGGCAAATCTGCGGGCTGGCATCACCAGTTCCACGCTGGCTGAATCGCGGTCTTTTCTTGGATTTCCGGTTTTTTCGACAGTGCCGTTAGCCGCTGTGCCAGGGCAAAACACGCTCAATCCGCGCGTCCGTGTGCGCATTGGCTTGGACTATCGGGGGCGAGGAAATGATTATTTCACACCCAATCCCGCGCCACTTGGCACGTTTGTGCGCCCACCCTTTCGGGGCCCTGCGACGGATGACCTGAGCGCGAAGGCGTTGCGGTTGAACTACTGGCCTTCACCGACGCAGATTGCGGCGGTGAACGCGGGCTGTGCGGCGGGTGCCAGTGTTTTTGGTTTCAAATGTAAAAGCTGGAGCGACGAGATGGCGCGCTTCGTCGAGGCGCGCCGCAGCTCAGGCTGGTGCGTGCAAACGATGACGCCGCCGACAGGCGCGGGTTCGCCTTCGGTGCGCTCAGTGCGCATGCCGGTTGCGGGCATGCCTGGGCAAAGCACCGCGTATGGCCTACGCACGGGTGCGGCAAGCACGCCCGCGAGCTTTAAATGGGTAGCATGCGCCAGCTCGAAGGCTGATACCAATGCGCTGCTGGGCAGCACCGTGCCGCCCGATGACGCCGAGCCCGTGGGAGGCGATGACAGCGGTGGTTTTGCCTGTGCCGAGGGTTTTGCGCCCGATGCCGATGGCAATTGCGGTAGCGGTGATCAGACCAAGGTTGTTATTGAGGGCAATGATTCACCGCCAGCGACGCAAGAGCCCGAATGCACGCGCGGTAATCCGTGCGGCCCCGGCACCGGGAACAAAAGCATTCATGAGTTGGACTTTAGCTACGGCGCGTTTAATTTCAGCCGCAACTACAACACCAAGCGCCAGCTAAAGATGTATTCCAGTTTGGGCGTTAATTGGGGTCACAATTATTCTTGGCGATTAATGACGCCGCATTTTCTGCCATCGCACAACAGCGGTTTCCAAGCTTTGCCTGAAACGCCCTTTATTTTCTTTCAAAACGAAATGGGCCAAGTTGAGCTGTTTCGCAAGTTGAGCACGGGCGTATTTCGTTCGGAAAAATCTATTGGTTTGATTTTGCGTTACCAAGACGCGAATGCTAGTTGGAAGCTGTACTACCCCGACGGTCATCAGCTGTGGATTGATGCGCTAGGTTTGCCCACCAAACTATATTTTCCAGAAGACCCGGGCAGCACCTTAAGCTTTGTGCACAATAGTTTCGATCAGCTAGTCAGCGTCACGGATGGTCGTAACCGGGCGCTGTCATTCGGCTATGAGGCACCCGCGCAGGTAAACGGCGTGGCGTTAGCACCGCGCTTTGGCGCAAATCTGGAGAGCGTGTCCTTGCAGGGCACAATCGTTGTTTCTTATGCCTACGACGTGCTCGACCGGTTGATTACCGCGCGCTATCAAGGCGGCAAAACGCGCCAGTACCGATATGCTGAGCCCGGCTACGCGGAGCCCATGTTTCGCCATCACATCACCGGCATTATCAACGAGCGCGGCGAGCGTTTTGCCAGCTACAAATATGACTCTGCTGGGCGCGTGATTGACAGCTGGCACGGCGATAATTTTGCCGGGCGGGTACAACTTAACTATGTGTCGGACAGTGAAGTCAAAGTCACCACCGCCGGCGGCAGCGGCCAAAACTATGTCGAAACCTTCAACTTTGGCGACCCACTATTTCGCCGCCCCACCGGCTTGAGTGATCCGCGCGGCAGCACGGCGAATATTTTCAACTTTCAAGATGCAGCCTGCAGCAGCACCGGCAGTCCGGATTGGCTGTGCAAGCAAGTTGACCCACGCAATGTGGCCACGCGCATGTCCTACGATCAGTTTCATTTGACCAAAGTCGAGGAAGACGTGCGTGCCGCGAATACGCCTAATTGTGTGGGCGCCAGCGAATGTGTCGCACGCACCGTTACCACCAGTTGGGATGATGTGCTAAATCGTGTGTTGACGCGCGAGAATGACGGGCGCAGGGTAACTTCGGTGTACGTGGCCGGGCGCGTCGACAGCATTACCGTCAGTGATACCCGTGCTGTCGTCACCTTAAGTGCGCCGCGTGCGCCGGATCGCGTAACACGCTATCAATATTGTGACGCCGCCGATGTGGCAAGCCCCAGCACTAGCGGCTGCGCGTTTGTGGGCTTTGTGAAAGCCATCGATGGCTCGCGCACGGACGTGAATGACGTGATTAAGCTGAGCTACTACAGCACATTTGTGAATGCCGGCTGCGGCAGCCAAACGGGAAATTGCGCGTTGAAGGGCGACCTAAAAAGGATCGACAATGCGCTCGGCCAAAGCGTTGAATTCAGCCATTACGATCAGTTCGGACAGCTGCTGCGCACCGTCGACAGTAACGGCGTCAGCACCAGTATGGTCTACACCGCGCGTGGTTGGCTAGAAAGCACCACAGTCACCGACCCCACCAACATCGCGACCAAAGCGAAACAAACGGTGCTTTACAACGACAACGGCACGGTCAATACCATCACCGACCCAGACGGCGTCGTGGTCAGCTTTGGCTATGACTTAGCCCAGCGCCTAATCCGGGTGATGGACGGCGTGGGCAATCGTATTGACTACGACTTGGATGCCAAAGGCAACCGCACCAG
>JANNYO010000048.1:0-6752 GCA_031410115.1 Rhodanobacteraceae bacterium
TTCCTAGGTTGGATTGGATTCCTAGGATTGGATTCCTAGGATTGGATTCGCTTGCGCCGACTTATGTCGGGATATTTTCCACAACGGGGTCGATACGAAGAATGCGGTCACGTTCAGTACGATGTTGCGCAACAACTGTAACGTTGATGGTGTCGGCCAGTGAGTTTGCATCCACAGTAGAAATGCTATTTCCAGATGGTGCCTTGCTCTGTCCGCTGAGTTGGTTTTTACTGTCCGTACTGGTCAAACCCACAATTTCCCAATTTTTCCCTGTTGCTTCGTCTAGCGCGTAGATCAATGTCGTATTTGCTTGCTTGACAGTGATGCTGTTGGGACTATAGCTGTAGACGCCTTTTGCAGAAATCGACAATATGGTGGTGATGCTCATGATTTTGCTCCCTCTGAATGTATAGCCAAAAAGGCTCGGTAGTTTGGATGTTGGTATCCCATTGCATCCAATCGTGACTGCAGTTTATGGGCGGCAGAAAATTCATGCAACAAAATATGGACGCGTACCAGGACCGCAAGTACTTCCGCATCTGGTTGTTTTGCAGCCAAATGTAGCAACATCGTTTTCGCGCGAAGGAGCGGGGCACCCTGGGGATTTGGCGCCCCGAGCCACGCACAGATTAAGACAACAGTTGACTTGCGGTCGTCTGAATCAGATGCAAGCAATGCTTCCAGCAAATCTATCGCTTTCTGTCTAAATTTTTCACCGGATTCATTTCTACCCATTTTAAATTCAAAGACCGCAGCGCGCTGATATGCAATAGCGACACCCCGGCGCCCGTCAGCAGATAAAGTAGCGCTGCCAGTCTCAGACAGAAATAAATCAATGGCGCGCTCAATGCCTATTTCACTGTCAATCTCGTTGCCCTGTGCAAAGTTTAACCATGCAAGATTTGACTCGGCTGTAGCTAGGGTGCGCTGCCAGTTACCGACGCTGGGGTCAAGGCTGTGCAACGAGGCCAACAAAGTAATCGCGCGAACGAGTTGGTCTTTCGCCTCATTCATATTACCCAGCTGCAACGTAAGCAGGCTGATCCACTGTCGGGCGTTGGCCTCGTTAAATTGCAGGTTTGCGGCGTTTGGACTAGACGCACGGAGTTGTTCGATCAGCGAAAGCTGATTACGGTAGCTAAATAGCGCCCCTGTTAAATCGCCATTGGCCTCCTGCGCCTTGGCGCGCCAGGAAAAACTAGCCGAAAGGCTACTCAGAAAGCTTGAATCCTTTGGCGAACTCAACAGTAATTTGCGCTGAGTTTCAATGACCTGATCAAAGTAACGTATCGATAACCCGAGTTCACCCGCACCAAACGCTGCGATCCCCAAATTATTGAAAGCATACGAAGTCTCCAACAGCCCCGTGCCCTCTGCCACCGTCAATGGCTGTAGGCGTTGGGCGTATTCCAAATAGCGCTGCCACTGCACTTTTGCCGCGTCAAATTTGCGCGCGTTATAGGCGCAATAGCCGATCCAATAGGCCACTTGCGCGCGTTCGAACAGCAGCTCGGCGGTGCCGGGTTTGGCGCTTTCGGCAAAATTCAATGCGGCCTCGGCTTTAGTGAACGTCACTTTGGCTTCATCCCATTGCCCGCGCCGGGTTTGCAAATCGCCAATCGTGCGCAATGCGGCGGCGCGCTGAATCGCGCTGTGCGCGTCGGGATCATTCGCTTGACTCAAATACGCCAGCGCTTGCTTTGCCACACCATGTATCAAATCTAACTTACCGTCCGCATCCAGTTTTGTGGCGAAATCACCGAGCATGTAGCCGACGAGCTTCTCTGCCTGTTCGCGCCGGGTTTCTGCCAGCGCGCGCGCGTGCTGGGCTTGGTTTAAGCCATAGGCTGCCACCACAAGGCCTGCGATCAAAGAAACCAGCGTTAAAAACCCCAGCGTGCTCGCGGCGCGATAGCGGTTGACGAAACACTGCACCGCATAGATCCGACCGCCGCGCATGGCAAGTACCGGGCGACGCTCGCGCCAGCGGCTTAAATCATCGGCGAACGCGGCAGCTGATTCGTAACGCTGGGCGCGATCATCCGCCATCGCTTTGAGCGCAATCGCACGCAGTGGCTTTGGGATGCGTTTGATCTGCGTGCGCAAGGCCGGCGTGTTTTGCAATCGATCGCGGCTGCCATCGGTGGTGTAGGCGGCGGCGGAAAGCAAACTGCGTAGGCTGTTTTGTGCCAGGGGCTCGAGTGAGATATCGAGCGCTAGGCACAGCGTTTCGACCAAAATCGCACCCAGGGCGTAGACGTCGGCGCGCACGTCAATGCCATCGGCATTCGGATTCAATTGCTCCGGCGCCATGTAAGCCCGCGTGCCCGCGCTGCCAGCGGCTGCCGCGCGGGCAGAATCAACGCCAATCGCGATGCCAAAGTCGATAATTTTCGGCATCGGCTGGCCCGCCACGTCGGCGATTAAGATGTTGGCGGGTTTCAAATCCCGGTGGATCAGGCCGCGCTGATGCGCGTATTGCACGCCCTGGCACACCAACGCCAGCAGCGCGGCGCAGGCATCCAAACTGGGTTTGTTGGTGCTGACATAACTATCCAGCGTGCCGCCCTGGACGTACTCCATGGCGAAATACAGTGCGCCGTTGGGCAGCGCGCCGGCGTCGTAGATTTGCGCAATGTAGGGGTGCACCATAGTCGCCATCGCCTGGCGTTCAACCTCGAAATACGATTGCGCCAGCCCTGAGCCAATTTTTTGGTTCGACAGCTTAATCGCCACTTTGCGCTCAAACGGTTCGAGCTGGTCGGCAAGCCAAACCACGCCCATGCCGCCTTCGCCCAGCGCCTTAAGCAAGCGATATGGCCCCAGCCGTTGCCCGGCGTGCAAAGCGACGCCAGCGGCATGCAGTTCTAGGCCTTCAACTAATGTTGCCGGGCGGGTCGGGCTGCTGTGTGAGTGCGCCATGCTTGAGCTTGGTTTCAATTCGGTTGACAGGATTGCGACGGCCCCAGTTTACGTGGCGCGGGCGTCAGCGCAAGGCTTGTGCTCAGCGCCGCTGCATGTTCGCCGCAACCGCGCATGCAATCTGTGCCTGCGCCTGCTGTTGTTCGCGCAACGCCATTTGCGCCGCCGCCAGCGTGACCGCTTCAAAGCACCGCAAGGTACCTGGCACCGCCTGGGCGACGCGCCAAAGATCAGCGCTAATCACACAGCCCAGCACAAAGTATCCGCCCACCGTTTGCGCATCCACACCCAACACGATCGGCAGGCCATTCGGCGGCAGCTGGATTACGCCCGGCACCACGCCGCGGCTAATACCGTCGTGCAGCGGTACCGGTAGTGCAAGATTTGCCGAATTAGGCGGCTCCAATCGCATGCCGCTGCGCTGGGTTTTGCCGCTCACCCGCCACTGGGTTTGGCAAAACGCGGCGATCAAATCGTTGGGACAGTGCTCGGATGGCATCAGCCGAATCGGCGCATCGTCGGGCAAATTTGGCCGCAGCCACGCTCGAGATAGGGGCAATTCCGAGTTCGTTTCTAGCGTTGCCAACGTGTCGCATGGGCAAAGCTGACGCCCGGCAAAGCCGCCAAAGCCACTGCTCAAGTCGGTCGAGCGCGAGCCCATAATTTCCGCTGCCGCGATACCACCTGCCAGCGCCAAATACCAAACGCGTCCGGCGTGCGCTGCTTTGACTGTTAGACGCTGCCCGCGCTTTGCCCGTACCCGTGATCCCACTTGCACCGACGCACCAGCCAGACTCAATGAAACGCTTGCGCCGGCGGTGGCGAAATCGATGTCGGTTAGAAACTCGACCTCGAAGGCGCCGGCATAAACCTCGATTGCCGCCGCGCCCGCTGGATTGCCGACCAGCACATTCGCCAATTTGGCGTGCATGGCATCGCTAAAACCGGCGCGGCTAACGCCCAGATGCTCAAATCCAACGCGCCCGCTATCTTGGATGCTGGCGTAAGCAGCTCGGTGAATTTTTAGGGCGATTTGCACGGGCGTGATCCTACGCTAAGCTTCGCGCCCTTCACATCTTTGCGGATACGCCCATGTCGCTTGCATTTGTATTCCCAGGCCAAGGCTCGCAGGCCGTTGCGATGTTGAGCGATTTCGCCGCATCGGCGCTGCCTGAGTCAGCCAAGCAAGCCATTTCCGCAACCTTTGCAGAAGCATCCGATGCGATCGCGCTGGATCTTTGGGCGCTGGCACAATCGGGCCCCGAAGCCGAGTTAAATCGCACCGAAAACACTCAGCCCGCACTGTTGGCGGCAAGTGTTGCGCTGTTTCGTGCCTGGATCGCAGTGGGCGGTGCAACGCCTGCGATTTTTGCCGGCCACAGCTTGGGCGAATACAGTGCGCTGGTTTGTAGCGGTGTGATTTCCCTGCGCGACGCCACACATTTGGTGCGCCTGCGCGGGCAGTTAATGCAGGCGGCAGTGCCGGAAGGTGTGGGTGCGATGGCGGCAATTTTGGGCGGTGAATTAGCGCTGATCGAACAAGCCTGCTTAGACGGTGCCGAGGGTGAAATCATCGCCCCGGCGAACTTGAATGCGCCCGGGCAAATCGTGATTTCCGGGCATGCCAGCGCACTGGATCGCGTGCTCAAAATCTTAGCTGAGCGCGGCGTGCGCAAAGCCATTCGTTTGCCGGTAAGCGTGCCATCGCACTGCGCATTGATGCACGATGCCGCGCACAAACTGGGCGAGGCACTGGCCACTATTACTTTGCACCCAGCGAAAATCCCGGTGCTGCACAATGTCAGCGCCGCCACGTCAGACAGCGCTGATGCCATTCGCCGCGCGCTAGTGGCACAGCTGCATTCGCGCGTGCGCTGGATTGAATCGGTGCAGGCGCTGAGCGCATTGGGCGCAACCCACGCACTCGAATGTGGCCCAGGCAAAGCGCTGGTGGGCATGATCAAGCGCATCGCGCCCGAGCTTGCCAGCGCAAGCTTGGGCAACGCCAGCGATTTTGCCGCCGCGCTGTTAGCCACCTAAGGATAAATAATGATGAACCTAACTGGAAAGACAGCACTCGTTACCGGCGCGACCCGCGGCATTGGCGCGGCGATTGCGGCGGAATTGATCAAGCACGGCGCCTTTGTTGTAGGCACCGCAACCAGCGACGCCGGTGCGGCTGCAATTAGCGCTGCACTCGGCAGCGGTGGTATCGGCAAAGTTTTACGCGTCGAAGACGCTGCCAGCTGCGAGGCGCTGATCGCGTGCATCGACGCTGAGCACAACGGCCTAGAAATTTTGGTCAACAACGCTGGCATTACCCGCGATGGGTTGTTGATGCGCATGAAAGAACAGGACTTTTTCGATGTCATCAACACCAATTTGGGCTCGGTATTTCGCCTCAGTAAACTGGCCATCAAAGGCATGCTCAAGCGCCGCAGCGGGCGCATTATTTCAATCGCGTCGGTGGTTGGGGTGATGGGAAATGGCGGGCAAAGTAACTACGCCGCCGCCAAGGCCGGCATGATTGGTTTTAGCAAATCGCTGGCGAAAGAAATCGGCAGCCGCGGGATCACCGTCAATGTTGTCGCACCAGGATTTATCGAAACCGATATGACTGCGGCACTGAGTGCGGATGCGCGCGAAGTGCTCGCGAAACAAATCGCGCTCGGCAGGCTTGGTTTACCCACCGATATTGCGCATGCGGTGGCATTTTTGGCAAGTTCGCAAGCCAGCTACATCACCGGTGAAACCCTGCACGTTAACGGCGGCATGCACATGGTTTAATGTGGGAAAAGTCATTGGTTAACTTCTTAATTGTTTCGATCATATTGATGCTGTTTGCCGGCGTCAGCTACGGCTTGTATCGCCAAATTGCAGCGCTACGTGCGAATCAGCTAATCGGCAAACGCGCGCGCCAACAGCGATTGCTGAATCCCGACTGGGCGCTGTACGCGCAGCATTTGCAGCGCGCGGTGCCAGCCGATTTAATCGCGCTGTATACGGAATTTGCACTGCTGATGTCTGAGCTGGACACCACACATTTGGCAGCATCCACAATTACCGAATTTTTGCCAATCGATAGCGATGCCGTCGAAGAGCAGAAAATGTTTCAACCCGAAGCTCTGGACTTCGACTGCCTAGCGTTTGCCACTGCGGGCGAACTTGAGCTGTTTCTAAAGCCGGGCGCGCACGGGATCGACTGCGTCTACGCTTTTCAGGACGGTGCGCTTAGCGTTTTTTGTGCCGATATCGCGCAGTTGGCAGATGCGCTGCAAGCCCGTGACCGATGACGTGTATGCTGAGTGCTTCTATTCGTTATGAAGAACGCGATGGACAGCACGCAACGCCTTGAATCCACCGCAACCCTTTTGCAGCGTGTGCGCAGCGGCGATGGCAGTGCGAAAGATCGTCTTTGCGCGCTGTATTTGCCGATTTTGCGGCGTTGGGCAGCGGGGCAAATGCCACGTCAGCACCGAGATTTAGTTGACACCTCCGATCTGACGCAAATCACCTTGATTCGGGTGCTCAGCCAGATTGACACGTTTCAGCCACGCCACGAAGGTGCGTTCCTTTGCTATTTGCGCCAGGCGTTGCTCAGCGCGATCCGCGACGAGATTCGAAAATCCAGGCGCCGTGGGGGTGGTAAAAGTGATGATATCGACGAGGTGTCCGCACAGGAATGGCGCCCGCTGGTGGCGGAATCGGTGGGTATGGAAACGCTGGTTGAATACGAGCAAGCGTTGGAAAAATTGGCTCCGGATGATCGGGAAGCGGTACTGCTGCGCTTTGAGTTTGGCCTATCGTTTCAAGAAATTGCTGAGGCGACC
>JANNYO010000049.1:0-1160 GCA_031410115.1 Rhodanobacteraceae bacterium
AGGGAACCTCTTAAAACCCCCATTTAAAAATCCCATAATTTCGTGACGTCTTAAAAATTATCAATCAATTCAGTTTTTCGCATTTTCACCTCTGATCCTTCGATAATTCGCCTTTTTAACGGATTTTCCCGCTATTTTCCAAATTTCAGGCGTAGCTTCGCGTCAGCGCCGCATCGCGGCGCACCAAAAACAGCGCCCGCTTGAAGTTGTACGCCACCGCATTCAGCGTCAACTGCACCTTCGCGCGCGCTAGTCCAATCGTGCGAATCAGTCCGCCGCCCATCTGCTTCACCGTCGCAAACACATGCTCTCCACGCGCCCGCGTCTTAGCAATCCGCTTGTTGCGCTGCTTTTGACAAGCGCTGAGTGTCTTGCCCTTTTTGGCCTTGCGCTGAATCTCCAAGCGCCAGCCCGCTTTCTTCAACCGCTTCTCGCGCGGGCCATCCGCATAGCCTTTGTCCGCCAACACCAAGCGTGACGTATTCGCCGTATCCAGTGCTGCCTCGAAGTGTTTGGTGTCGTGCGCGGAGGCCGTGCTGATCACATCGGTTTGAATCAATTTATTGGCAACATCCACGCTCACGGACGCCTTGTAGCCAAAGTAACTCTTGCCATGCTTTTGCGTCCACGTCGCCTCCAAATCCTTCTGCGCAATTTTGGCTTTCGACCACTCTTCAGGAATCTTCCCCGTATCCAACACCGCCTTTTCTTCCTTGGTAAAATGCTGAACTGGCGCACGAATTAGGGTGCCATCAATCACCTGACCACCGCGTGCAATATAGCCTTTCGCGCCAATCTGGCGCTTCGCGTCAGCGAATAAATCACTAGAAACTTCGGCTTTTTTGATCCGCTCACGAAACGCCCAAAGCGTCTTGCTGTCCGGAATTTGGCTGCTGCGTTCAAGGCTCAAAAACCGCTGAAAACTGGTGCGGTCATTGATTTGGTACTCGACTTGATCATCAGAGAGGCCAAAAAACTGTTGCAGGATAATCATGCGTACCATCAGTTCGGTGGCGTAAGGCGGGCGGCCGCCAAGCTTTGGATCGGTGCGCGGCGCTTTCGCATCCACGAGCGCGGCAAGCGCGGCAAAATCGACCAGGCAGTCCAGCTCAACCAGGGCATCTCCAAGCTTGGTAAGCTTGCTGCTGCGCTGATTTTGG
>JANNYO010000050.1:0-3011 GCA_031410115.1 Rhodanobacteraceae bacterium
GAATCCAATCCTAGGAATCCAATCCTAGGAATCCAATCCAACCTAGGAATTCTTTAATGTTTAAAAAAATCGTCGCCGCCATTGCGCTTGCCAGCCTAACCCCGGCGCTCTTCGCGCAAGCAACGACTGAGAAACAAGTCGTCACCTCTTATTTGTCTGTTGCCTACCAAGGCAACGCCAAGGGCTTTCCAGGCACGCCGCAAAACGCTTATACCTGCGCGTTCGACAAATCTGTCTACGTGTTGAATGAAAAAGGTTTGGTTACGGTGCAGCTGTTAAACAGTACCGATGCGCGCTTTGAGATTGTTTCCCTGCAAATTGCAAATGACGCGAAAGCTGAATATGCGCAACGATCTATCACCTCCCGAACGGTCAGTTTTTATGGCAGGAATTTGAACAAGCAATCGATCTATTTCACCGTTTTTGTCCGTGATTTAGTCAATGGTCAGATCGTGGCGTGTGACCCTATAGTCGTTAACGACCCAGACTGATCAGTTCGCAAAACCCAAAAAACGCCACCGCCGGACACCATTCCAGCGGTGGCGTTTTAGTTTTTGCACGACGTAACTTAGCCCTGCCTAATCTCTTGCAGCATGGCGTCACGCAGCGCTTTTGCTCGGGTAATTTCGCTGTCATTTCGCCCAACACATAATTATGTGTAAACTCAGGGTTGAGCAAATTTTAGGGCGTAAAACATGGCAACCACAGTCAATTTCACCAGTGCGGTCGATCCGGCGCTCCTGCAACGCGCCAAAGTGGTTGCGGCGAAGGCAAGTACTTCCATCAATGCCCTGTTTAACGCCGAGCTGCGCTATTTGGTGGAAACATTTGAGTCTGCAGAGCGCACACAAAACCAAAACTATTCGGCGCTTTTGGCATTTTCCCTAGGCCGCAGCGACGATCAAGCGACACAAGCCGCGCTTGGGATTGACGGCGATGAGGCGCTATTCCTACTGATGGCACAGGCACGCTTGCCGATGCCGCGGCTAAGCGCTGCAACCACCGCGCAGATGGTGCAGACCTTACTTGCATTGCCGCATTCGTGATCATTCCGGAAATACAGACAATCAAGTTATACCCTGATGCAGGGCCGCTGATTACCTTGGCCTATAGCGATGCACTTGATTTATTGTTTGTTCCGGGCTGGCAGCTAGTGTTGGTTGACATGATCTATGCCGAAGTAACCCGCTCGCAGACACCAACCAGCGAAAAAATTCGCCGTTGGGCGCAAGCTGGTTTTGCCAAGGCCGCACTTGCGGACACGGAAGATAAATCCGGCCGATCTGGCGACACGGCAATCAATCGCTTTAGCACCCGTGTTCATGCGCAATATGTGCAAAACCTGACGCGAGCCGATGCCACCTCACGTCCAAAAAATAATTTAGGCGAATTTGCGATTCAAGAGGCGATGAACGACTGCGCGCTGCAGGATGCAACGCAGACCAGCGTGTTTTTATTTGAAGATCACAAAATCGCCCGCGCTAGTTTTTTGCTGCCCGATAACGCTAGGAAAGTCAGCACGCGCGCGTTTTTGCAGTTTTTAGAAACACTAGGCCGGATTGAATCTGCTGCGGCAATTGAACGACGCGCGGTGTCAGCGGGGCGCACGTTCTCGCAAATACATTTTCTTTAAAAGCATGCCGGTAGAACGCCATCGATATAATGATTTGGCAGTGGCATTTTAGTTTAGAGGCTAACAACTTAGCGGGGTCGAATTTCCTGCACCATCGCGTCGCGCAAAATGGCATTGATGCGGGTGTGATAACCCTTGCCTTTGGATTTTAGCCATAACACCCTTGTGCATTCGCAGCTTAATCACAAGAATTAGCCGATATTTCGCCACGTGCAAATTAGGCAACTTATGTTCGAGGAAAAACTGAGCGTCCAAATCCAGGCGAAAGCCAAAATCCCCATCGCACCAGCTTACTTAGGTGCGGCGGGATTAGCGCCATTTGCTTTGGCGATGCTGATTACGCTGTTTGGCACCAGCCCAGCGCAACGCGCGTTTGGCCTGCAGGCGTTTGCCATCTACAGCGGCGTGATTTTGAGTTTCCTGGGTGGCGTGCGTTGGGGTGCGGCGTTGGCACACCCAAGCATTCGTCTGCTGTCGATGGCGGTGTTGCCCAGCCTGGTTGCCGCCGGCTGTTTGCTATTACCACCACAGCGCGCGCTACCGCTGCTGGCGA
Organism: Rhodanobacteraceae bacterium; assembly: GCA_031410115.1. Lineage (GTDB taxonomy): Bacteria > Pseudomonadota > Gammaproteobacteria > Xanthomonadales > SZUA-5 > JANNYA01. The sequence continues at coordinate 2,187 of JANNYO010000050.1, forward strand.
TTGCTTTTTTGGCACTCGGACTTTCTGATGCTACTCGCGGCGCGCACCCGCTGTGGCCGCAGTGGTTCAAGCGGCTACGCCTGATGCTGACGGTTGCGGTCGTTGCGCTGCATGCGGTGATTTGTGTGGCGACACAGGTTTGTGTGGCGACATTGGGGCATTTGTAATGCGACTTACGAATCTAGCGGCATCGAATGCAGTCATCCAGCGGCATCTAGCGCGCATTACCGAACTGCGCTCAGCTGCACCGAATCCGTCTGGCGCATTCGTCTTGCTATGGCTGCATCATGCGGTGCGCGCGCATGAAAATCCGGTATTGGATGTGGCGATTGCGCTTGCGCATTCGCTGCGAAAACCGCTGCTGATTTATCAAGGCTTAGCAGGCGCGCACCGGTATAACTCGGATCGCCACCATGCCTTTATTTTGCAGGGCGCGCGCGACGTTGCGCGGGAATTCGCCGCGCGCGGCATTCTTTATGTTTTCCATCTGCCGCAGGATGGGCAAAACGACACGGCACGCGCAGCCTCGCCGCTGCGTGCGCTATTTGCTGATGCAGCAGCGGTGATCGTCGAAGATTTTCCAGCACCACCGTTTCCACGTTGGACCCAGGCGCTTGTTGGGTTTGCGCGCGGTCCAGTGTGGGCGGTCGATGCCAGCTGCATCGTGCCATTTCGATTGTCGAAACAGCACTTTGATCGGGCTTTCAGTTTCCGCCAGGCGTGTGAAAAAGCCTGGGAAAACGCGATTGCACAACCATACGTCGAGCAAGATTATGCCGGTGGCCTCTACGACGGTGCTTTACCGTTCACACCGTTTGACTTGAG